>VAYD01000010.1 GCA_005883905.1 Actinomycetota bacterium | reverse complement strand
AAGAAGCGTGGACACCGACGGCGTGCAGCAGCATCCAGTTACGGAAGATCTGTGCGAACACAGCGACCAGCACGAAGCCGATGACGCGGCTGCCGCCGCCGACGCGCCGCAGCACCGTCAGGCCCTTCCACACCTCCCGGCCCTTGCCGAGCGCGAGCCGGCGCAGCCCCGCGCTGATGCCCGCCACCAGCGCGATCGCGATCAGCGGCAGCCACCACGGGAGCCCGAGCGGGCCGATCAGCGTGAACGACGTCAGCGCCGCCAGCCCCGCCTCCACCGCGAGGATCGGGAACTCGGCGGCGACCAGCGTCGGGACCTGCGGGCTGACGTCCGGCGACGAGCGCCGCAGCGCTCCGATCCGAACCGCGACGCCCAGGTGGCCGTTGAGCGCGCCGCCGAGGACCTGCAGCCCCGACGCGCGGTAGAGCACGCGCCGGGCCACGCGGCCGCCTGCGGCCTCGATGGTGACGTGCCATGCCTCGGTGCGGGACAGCAACGCCACGACCTGCAACATCACGGTGGCTAACAGGATCCAGATCGAAGCGCTGGACAGCGCCTGCGCAAACTCGTGCCTGCGTCCGGCGAGGACGTACGCGAGGATCGCAGCCGTCGCGAGCGAGCCGACGACGGTGACCGGCACGCGGTGCCTGCGGCCGAACGCCCGCAGGCGGGCCACGGATGACGTCGGTCCCATGTGGGACCGACGCTACACCCCGAGCGCCTCGCCGAACCGCCCAGGCACGAACCCGCGCTTCTCGCCCATCGGGGCAAGACGGTCTCCGAGCAGCTTCTGCACGAACAGCGGCGGGTTCTCGATCACGGCCATGTCGCGATAGGACTTCAAGAGGACCGTGCCCGCCAGTAGGCCGGTCCAGCCCTTCGGCAGCCCGAACGACGTGATCAGGCCGGCGCGCGACATCGCCGCGACGTCCGTGAGGAAGCCCTCGAGCGTCATCGGCGGCGTGACCTCGCAGCGCATGTGCAACTGCACGCTGCCCTTGTTTGCGTACGCGTGGCGGGTGCCGGGTGGGACCTCGGCGACCTCGCCTGCGCGCTTGACGACCTTGCCGCGCCCGACGGTGAACGTGCACTCACCTTCGAGCACCTCGAAGCGCTCGTGCTGCGATGGGTGGACGTGGGGCGTGACGCCGCCGCCGGGATCGACCCAGGACTCGACGACGAGCATGTCGTCCGACGGATGGTGGAACTCGTGCCGCTGCTTGAGGACAGGATCTTCAACCATACCTATCTCTCGTTAGGTTACGGTTTCACATGATGGCACGGAAGCGCATGACACGCGAGCAGCGCCGCGACGTGATCGAGCGGGCCGCCACGGAGGTGTTCGGCGAGCGCGGCTACGCCGGCGCGTCAATCGACGAGATCGCGAGCAGGTCGGGCGTCTCGGCGCCGATCGTGTACGACCACTTCGCCGCCAAGGAGGACCTCTACCGCCGCCTGCTGGAGCGCCAGCGCGACGACCTCGTCGCGTTCTGGGCCGAGCGCCTACCCCTCCCCGCCGGCCGCGACGCGCTCGAGGGCCTCGTCGACGCCTACTACCAGTACGTCGAGGCGCACCCGTTCGCCTACCGGATGTACTTCCGCGACACCGAGCACCGCGACATCCAGATGCAGGGCGTCACGATGCTCGCCGGCCTGCTCGCGACGGTCCCCGGCTTCGAGAACGCCGATCAGGCGACGCTCGAGATGGCGACCGAGGTGCTGCGCGCCGGGCTGATCGGCCTGGCGCTCTGGTGGCAGGAGCACCCCGAGGTCCCGCGCGAGCAGGTGGTGAAGGCCGCTATGCGGGCGCTGTCGACGGCATCGGCGCCCGCAGAGAGCTGACGCCGCGCGACCAGCAGTCGAGCAGGTGGCGCGCCCACCGGGCGTCGAGCTCGGCGAGCGCACGCGCGCCCCAGATGATCTGGCCCGTCAGCTGCGGCTCGGCGCGCGCGAGCCCACCGGCCAGGTCGACCGCGGCGATGTTCTCGTGCACCGCATCCGCCTCGACGTGCTCGTCGAAGAACGGCGTCGCGGCCTCGAGCCCGAGCCGCCGCAGGCCGCGCGCGTAGCGCCCGTTGGGCAGCGAGGACGTCATCTCGAACAGCGCAAGGTGCCCTGCGATCCCGCCGCGCCGGCGCCGATGCAGCCCCATCAGCGACATCAGGTTCACGGTCGCCAGCGTCACGCCGGGAATCGCGTCGAGGTAGGCGCCGTAGGCGGCGTCCAGCCCGAGCGCCGTCATCGCGTCGGCGAACAGCTGCGCGTGGACGCGCTCGGGCCGCCCGCCGCCGTACTCGTCGGCCTGGATCTCGACGAGCGCGGCCTTGGGCGCCCCGGACAGCCGCGGGATCGCCCAGGAGTGCGGGTCGGCCTCCTTGAGCTGATAGGCCGAGCGATGGACCGCGAACTCGCGGAACTGCTCGCGCGTGCCTTCGCGCTCGAGGTGCTCGGACAGCGACGGCGCGTCCTTGGCGTCGGCCACGCCGCGCAGCGCGACGTCCATGTCCTCCGGCGCGATCCGCACGTCGTCGTCCGGAGGGCCGATCGCGGTGAAGAGACCGCCCTCGAAGATGTCCTCGAGCACCGAGCGCACTGCAAGCAGCGACGGCTCCCACTCCCAGCGCTCGTCGACGCCCTCGAACCCGCGGTAGTGCAGCTCGTAGAGCGAGTACAGCGCGAGTTGCAGGTCCTCGTCGGCGAGCGGGTCGGGCGTGTCGGGCAGCACGATCGGCGGCAGCCGATGCGCCGCGCCGCGCAGCTCGTGCAACAGGACCGCGGTGAGCGGCCCGCGCGAGTCGGGAAGGACTGCCACGCAATCGCCAATACCCGTCAGCAGCCCTCCAAGAACCGGTCCGACAGCCACGCGGCGGCGCGCCGCGGGTCGCCGGCCGCTGCCGCGCGCATCCGCTCGGCGCCCCCGCGCTCGACCATCGAGCGCGCGAGGGCGAACTCCGACGCCGCGCCGAGCGACTCGGCGCAGGGCTCGAGTGCATCGACCAGCTCGCGCAGGCGCTCGCGCACCGCGGTGCGCTCGCCGGACAGCACGTCGGCGAAGGTCCCGTCGAGCCCGTGGCGCGCCGCGACCCAGCGGTTCTCCTCGATCCGCCACGAGGGCACCCCGTCACGCGGATGCTCGACGAGCCGCGCGACCAGCGCGTGGGCGAACGCGGCGATCGCCGCCGACTCGGCGACCGTCGCCTGCGTGTCGGCCACGCGCAGCTCGAGGGTGCCGAACCCGGGGTGCGGGCGCAGCTCGAACCACCACTGCGACGGGCCCGGCACCCGTCCCGCGCGGGCGCCCCATGCGAGGTCGTCGGACCACTCGTCCCACGAGCCGATCGGCGGAGGCATGCCCTGCCGCGGCAGCATGTCGGCGACCACTGGCCGGAACGACGCGAAGCCCGTGTCGCGGCCCTCGTGGAACGGCGCGTTGGCGGCGAGCGCAGCGAGCTCCGGCAGGTGGGCGCGCAACGCGTTGTAGACGGCGAGGGTCCGCTCTGCGCCGCCAACCGCGATGTGGACCTGCAGCGCGAAGACGAGCTGGCGCCGAGCCACGGTCCCGTACTCCTCGACGAGCTGCTCGTAGCGCTCGCCGGGGTTGACCGGCCCCTCGGCGGCAGCGAACGGGTGCAGCCCGGCGCCGGCCAACACGGCAAGCCCCTGCGCCGCCTGCGCCGCGTCGCGCCGCGCCGCAGCGAGCTGATCTGCGAGGTCCGCGACGCTGCGCGCAGGCGGCAGCGCGATCTCGAGCTGAGCGGCCGGGAGCTCGAGCTTGAAGCGCGGGTCGAGCAGCATCAGCTCCTCCTCGAGCCCCACGGTCAACGGCTCCACCGCATCGAAGGTGGCGCGTAGCGCTCGTACGTCGGTCGGCGTTGTTTGTGTGGCCATGGAGCGGGGAATTCGGAAGCTCGGTGCGAGTGTTCACCCTTCCCGGCGTCTTTCAACCTCGAAGTGACTCGTGGATGCTGGTGGACGCCGTGCGCCGCGCGACCCTGTCGCCGCGCGCCCACGCGCTGGATCTCTGCTCGGGAAGCGGCGCCGTGGCGATCGCCGCCGCGCTGCGCGGCGCGCGCTCCGTGACCGCCGTCGACGTCCACCGCCGCTCCACGTGGGCGGTCCGGATGAACGCGCTGCTCAACCGCGTGCGGGTGCGCGCGCTGCATGGGGATCTGTTCGAGCCCGTCGCCGGACGGCGCTTCGACCTCATCACGGTCAACCCGCCCTACCTGCCCGCGCCGCCGGACATCGAGTCGCGGCGCGGCGACCACGCGTGGAACGCGGGGCACGACGGCCGCGCGGTGATCGATCGGATCATCGAGCAGCTCCCCGGGCACCTCGCGCCCCGCGGCCGCGCGCTGCTGGTGCAGTCATCTGTCACCGGGACGCGCGAGACGCTCGACCGGCTGGCCGACGCGGGGCTCGAGCCGACGATCGTGGAGCGCCGTCGCGGGCCTCTCGGAAAGCTGATGGCCGGGCGCGTCGACTACCTCATCAGCGAAGGCCTGCTGCGTGGGCCGCGGCTGGAGGAGGAGGTGCTCGTCATCGGAGCGCAGTACGCGCCGATCAGGCGTACTCGTAGAACCCGCGGCCGGTCTTTCGGCCGTGGTGCCCTGACACGACCATCCGCTTGAGCAATGGCGGCGGCGCGTACTCGGGGCGCTTGAACTCCTCGTAGAGCGAGTCACAGACGGCGTAGAGCACGTCGAGCCCGATGAAGTCGCACAGCGTGAGCGGCCCCATCGGGTGGCCGGCGCCGAGCTTCATGCCGTTGTCGATGTCCTCGCGGCTGGCGAAGCCGTCCTCGTACATCCGCACCGCGGCCATCAGGTACGGCACGAGCAGCATGTTCACGATGAAGCCGCTGCGGTCCTTCGTGCGGATCGGGTGCTTGCCGATCTGCTCCGCGAACAGCGACGCCCGCTCGACGACCCGCGTGTCGGTGTCGAGCCCGATCACGATCTCCACGAGCTTCATCACCGGGACCGGCGAGAAGAAGTGCAGCCCGAGGACGCGCCGCGGGTCCTGCGTCCACGACGCGATCTGCGCGATCGGGATCGATGACGTGTTCGAGGCGAGCATCGCGTCGGGCAGGAGCGCATCGAGGCGCTGGAACACGGGGCCCTTGACCTGGACGTCCTCCACGACCGCCTCGACCACGAGGTCGCAGCCGCCGAGATCGTCGAGCGACTGCGTCCATGCGATCCGGTCCATGAGCTGCGCCGCGTCGGCGTCGGTCAGCTTGCCGCCCTTCACGGCGCGCGCGACCGACTGGTCGATCTGGCCCTTCGAGCGGTCGAGCGGGTCGGACTGCGGCTCGTGCAGCGTCACGTCGATGCCCGAACGCGCGGCCGCCTCCGCGATGCCCGAGCCCATGAAGCCCGCGCCGACGATGCCCAGCCGCTGGACGCTCACGACTGGGCGGCCTCGCTCTCGCGCTCGCGCAGCTCAATGCGGCGGATCTTGCCGGTCAGCGTCTTGGGCAGATCGCTCACGAACTCGATCCTGCGAGGGTACGCGTAGGCGCTCAGGCGGTCGCGCACGAACGCCTTGATCTCCTCGGCAAGCTCGTCCGTCCCCTGGTGGCCCTCGGCCACGACGATGAACGCCTTGACGACGTTGCCGCGGCGCTCGTCGGGCGAGGCGACCGCGGCCGCCTCCTGGACGGCGGGGTGCTCGAGGCACGCGGACTCGACCTCGAACGGGCCGATCCGGTACCCGGCGGCGATGATCACGTCGTCGGCGCGCCCGGCGTACCAGACGTAGCCGTCCTCGTCCTGGGTGGCGGCATCCTTGGTGTGGAACCACTCGCCGCCGAACGTCTCCTCGCCCGCCTCCGGGTTGTTCCAGTAGCCGAGCGGCCAGTGCGGGTTCGAGCGCGCCCGCAGGCAGATCTCGCCGCGCTCGCCCTGCGCGACCGGCTGCTCGTCCTCGTCGAGGATCTGCACGTCCCATCCGGGCATCGGGCGCCCCATCGAGCCCTCGCGCACCTCCATGAACGGGTAGTTCGCGCACAGCGGATAGGACTCGGTCAGCCCGTAGAAGTCGAGCACGGTCAGTCCGTACTGGTCGCGGAACCAGCGGATCGCCTCGGGGTTGAGCGGCTCGCCGGCGCTGCAGACGCGCCGGAACTGCTGCGGGTAGCGGGTGCCCGCGTCGCCGATCGTCATCATCGAGCGCATCGCGGTCGGCGTCGTGAAGACGTTCGTCACCTGGTGGCGGCTGAGGAAGTCCAGCTGCTTGTGCGGGTCGAAGCCGCCCTCGCGCTGGTAGACGCACTGCACGGCGCCCAGGCGCCACGGGCCGAGCAGCGGCGCGATGCCCGCCGCCCACGCCCATTCGCCCATGCCGTGGAAGAGCTCGCCGTCCTGGACCTCGTGGCAGTAGACGAACTCCTCGTGGGCAAGGATGTAGCGATGGGCATGGATGATGCCCTTCGCCAGCCCGGTGGTCCCCGAGGTGTAGTAGAGCTGCGCGGGGTCGTCGGCGGCGGTGTCGGTCGAGATCGCGTCCGTGGGCGCGCCGTCGAGCAGGCCGTCGTCGAGCACCAACACCTTCTCATGGTCGAACCGCGGCGCGTTCGCCTTGTCGGTGACGAGCACCGCCGGCGTGGAGTCGCCGAGCCGGTGGCGAACGCCCTCGTCGCCGTAGAGCACGCTCATCGACAGCAGCAGCGCGCCCAGCTTCCAGGTGCCGAAGAAGACCGCGGCCGTCTCCGGCGTGGGCGGCAGGACGACCGCGACGCGGTCGCCGCGCTCGACGCCATTTGCACGGAGCACGTGCGCCGCCTGGTTGGCGAGGTCCTGGAGCTCGCCCCACCGCACCTCTCGGACCGTCCCGCCGAAGTGCTCGTGCACCATCGCGAGCTTGTCGCGCGGGTGTTTGTCGCAGGTGTCGGCGGCGATGTTGTATCGCTCGGGCACGCGCCACTCGTGCGCGGCGACAGCTTCCTCGTACGTCATGACTTCGGACGCTACAGCGCGGGTAGTGATGCGTCACATGGTCGAGGTCCTGCACATGACGGATCCCGGGTGCCCATGGGCGTGGTCGGCGTCGCCGGCGCACGCCGTGCTGCGCTGGCGCTATGGCGACGGCCTGCGCTGGCGCCACGTGATGATCGGGTTGACCGAGCGCGCCGAGCAGTACGAGCAGCGCGGCTACACGCCGAAGATGCTTGCGCTCGGGCAGCGCAGGTTCCATCGCTACGGCATGCCGTTCGCGCCCGTCGTGAAGCGCCGGATGGCGGCGACGGCGCCCGCGTGCCGCGCGGTGGTCGCGACGCGGTTGCGCTTCCCCGAGCGCGAACTGGAGGCGTTGCGGGCGCTGCAGTGCGCCCAGTTCACGACGCGGTCGCTGCTGGACGAGCGGATCGACATCGAGGCCGCGCTCGCGCGCGTCGACGGCCTCGACCCGGCCTTGATCGTCGCCGCGCTGGAGGATCCCGAGGTCGTCGCCGCCTACGAGGAGGACCGTGCGATCGCGCGCTCGGCCGTGGGCACGCCGGCCGAGGTCCAGGGCCGTGCGGCGCAGACCGACGGGCCGGTGCGGTTCACCGCCCCGTCGCTCGTGTTCAGCCGCGGCGAGCAGCGGTTCGTCGCGGGCGGCTTCCAGCCGGTCGAGGCCTACGACGTCCTGCTCGCACACCTCGCGCCGGACCTCGCGCGCCGCGAGCCGGCGACCGGGATCGCGGAGATCATGGCTGCGTTCCCCGACGGTCTCTTCACCGCCGAGGTCGCGGCGGTGATGGCGCCGCACCTGACGCCGCCGGACGTCGCGGCGGCCGAGGCCGCCCTCATCGAGGCCTCCGCGCAGGGGAGCTGCGTGCGCATCGGCGCGGGCAACAGCGCGCTCTGGCGACCGCCGGGCGACCGCGCTGCGCGGCTCGGCCCGCGGCAGGCGACCACGACGGCATAGGCCGGCTCGCACGCGGGCGGGCGCGCTACTGATCAGCGGGCGCGCTACTGATCAGTCCTCGTCCTGGCGCTCCTTGATCTTGTCCTCGAGCTGCGACATGACGTCCGGATCTCGCAGCGTGGTGACGTCGCCCAGCTCGCGGCCCTCGGCGATGTCCCGCAGCAACCGCCGCATGATCTTGCCCGAGCGCGTCTTGGGCAGGTCGTCGGCCCAGATGATGCGCTTGGGCCGCGCGAGCTTGCCGATCCGCTGCGCCACGTGCCCGCGGACCTCCTCGACGAGCTCGTCGCTGGGCTCGTAGCTGCCCTCGAGCGTCACGAACGCCGCGATCGCCTGGCCGGTGTCCTCGTCCTGCTGGCCGATAACCGCCGACTCGGCGACCTTCGGGTGCGAGACGATCGCCGACTCGACCTCTGCGGTCGACAGGCGGTGACCGGAGACGTTGATGACATCGTCGACCCGCCCGATCACCCTGACATAGCCGTCGTCGTCGGCCTTCGCGGCGTCGCCGACCAGGTACGTCTCCTTGTCCCACTTCGAGTAGTAGGTCTCGACGTAGCGGTCGTCGTCCCTGTAGAGCGTGCGCAGCATCCCGGGCCACGGCCGGCGGATCGCCAGCAGGCCCTGGGCGCCCGTCTCGACCTCGTTGCCATCCTCGTCCAGGACGGCGACGTCGATGCCCGGCAGCGGCGTGCCGGCGATACCGGGCTTCATCTTCTGCGCGCCCGGCAGCGTCGTGACCATGATCGCGCCGGTCTCGGTCTGCCACCACGTGTCGACGACCGGGCAGCGCTCGCCGCCCACGACGCTCCAGTACCACAGCCACGCCTTCGGGTTGATCGGCTCGCCGACGGTGCCGAGCAGCCGCAGCTAGCCCAGGTCGAACTTGTCGACGTGCTCGACGCCCCATTTGATGCACGCGCGGATCGCGGTCGGGGCGGTGTAGAAGATCGTGACGCCGTAGCGCTCGCACAACTCCCACCAGATGCCCTGGTGCGGGTAGTCGGGCGCGCCCTCGTACATGACGCTCGTCGCGCCGTTAGCCAGCGGGCCGTAGACGATGTAGCTGTGCCCGGTGACCCAGCCGACGTCGGCCGAGCACCAGTAGACGTCCTCCTCGGGCTTGAGGTCGAAGACGTTCTTGTGGGTCCAGGCGACCTGCGTGAGGTAGCCGCCGGTCGTGTGCAGGATGCCCTTCGGCTTGGCGGTCGAGCCGCTGGTGTAGAGGACG
>VAYD01000023.1 GCA_005883905.1 Actinomycetota bacterium | reverse complement strand
TCGCCCGCTACGAGGAGCGCTCGGGGCGCTCGATGACCGACATCCGCTGGTACCAGACGCTGGCGCTGTGGAAGTCGATCGTGTTCATGGAGGGCAACTACAAGCGCGCGGTCGCGGGCGCCACCGACGACCCGTACCTCAAGGGCTTCGGCGAGGGCGTCGTGCAGCTGGCCGAGCGCGCGGAGGCGCTGACCCGTGGCGAGTAGGCGCGGCCTGCTGACCGACTGGGGCGGCGTGCTGACGACCGACCTGTTCGCCTCGTTCGCGTCGTTCTGCGAAGCCGAGGGCCTCGAGGCCGCGAAGGTGCGCGACCTGTTCCGCTCCGACGAGGCCGCGCGCGACCTGTTGATCGAGTTCGAGTGCGGGCGCGTCGACGAGCGCGAGTTCGAGCGGCGCTTCGCCGCGATGCTCGGCGTCGACGAGGAGGGCCTCGTCGAGCGGCTGTTCGCCGGCAGCGCGCCCGACGCGCGGATGCTCGGCGCGGTGAAGGCCGCGCGCGACGCCGGCATCCGCACCGGCCTGATCTCGAACTCCTGGGGCGTGGACCGCTACCCGCGGCAGCTCATGGACGAGCTGTTCGACGGCGTCGTGATCTCCGGCGTCGTGGGCATCCGCAAACCCGCCCCGGAGATCTACGCGATGGGCGCGCAGGCGGTCGGTCTGGCGCCTGACGAGTGCGTGTTCGTCGACGACCTGGGCTTCAACCTGAAGCCCGCGAAGGAGCTCGGGATGGCCACGGTCCTGCACACCGACGCCGAGCAGACCATCGTCCAGCTGGAAGACCTGCTCGGCGTAGCATTGAGCTAGATGCCAGCGGCGGACCTTCCCCCGAACGAGGAGGAGCGCCTTCGAGCGCTGCGTGAGCTCGAGATCCTCGACACCGAACCGGAAGAGGAGTTCGACGAGCTCGTGCGCCGCGCGGCCGAGGCGACCGGCGCCCCGATCGCCGTGATCACGCTCGTGGACGAGGCGCGCCAGTGGTTCAAGGCGCGCGTGAACCTCGAGCTCGAGTCCACCGACCGCGACCTCGCCTTTTGCGCCCACGCGATCCTCAACCCCGACGACCTGACGATCGTGCCCGACACGCGCGAGGACGAGCGCTTCGCCGACAACCTGCTCGTCACCGAGCACCCGAACATCCGCTTCTACGCCGGCGCGCCGATCTTCACGCCCGACGGCTACCCGATCGGGACGCTGTGCGTGATCGACGCCGCGCCGCGCGGCCTCAGCGACGAGCAGGCCGACGCGCTGCGCGAGCTCGCCGCAGCGGTCTCCAAGCAGATCGAGCGGCGCCGGCTCGAACGGGCGCGCGCGAGTTAGCGCGAGCCTGCTTCGATCCGCGCGCGCAGGTCCGCGCCGCGCCCGGCGGCGACCGTCGTAGCCGCGCGCTTGCGCCAGCTCGAGCAGCTCCTGGCGCTCGTCGGACTGGCGCGCGGCCTTGACGAACAGCCACGCGAACAGGCAGATCGTGAGGATCGACTCCTCGACCATCATGATCGCGCCGGCCGCGTTCTGGTCGCCGGCGGGGCTGATCTTCCAGAACGCCTCGCCCTTGGCGTACACGTCGTAGAAGGCGTTGCCGCCGAACACGAAGATGTTCGCCAGGACGGCGCCGATCAGGCGCACGGAGATGATGTAGCCGAGCTGCGCGAAGTTGCCGAACCAGGCGGGCTTCGGCAGCGGCCCGAACAGGCACATCCACATGTTCGCGCCGAGCGTGATGAACAGCAGGTGCTGCAGCGCATGGACACCGCCGTGGCGCACCGCGGCCTCGTGCAGCGCCGGGATGTGCCAGGCGTAGAGGTTGATCGCCCACAGCGGCAGCGCGACGAACGGGTGCGTGAGGACGCGCATCCGGTCGAAGAGGCGGATGCGCAGGACGGGCGCGAGCAGCGGGCCGGTGAGCCCAAGGACGAGCAGCAGCGCGCAGATGTCGGACAGGATCAGGTGCTCGACCATGTGCGCGAGGAACAGCTCGTCGCTGATGTGGCCGAGCGGGCTCGCAAGCGTGACGACCGCGAGCGTCAGGCCGCCGTAGAAGCAGGTCTGGCGCCAGTGCGGGACGGCGCGCGGCGTGTTTTCCAGGTGGTGCGCGCGCAGCGCGTAGAGGACGCCGCTGATCGTCGCCGGGAGGAGCTGCAGAGGGGCGAACGTCCCGCCCCCGACGTGGGCGAGCTCGAACGTCATCCCACGGCGATCAAGGCTACGCCCGTCAGGGCCGCGAACACGCTGGCAGCCTGCACGCGGCGGACGCGCTCGTGCAGGACCGCCCGCGCGAGCAGGATCGTCGCGATCGGATAGAGGCTGCCGACGACAGACACGATGCTCAGGGCGCCGTGGGTGTTGGCGAGGCCATAGAGGCCGGTCGCGATGAGGTCGCCGCAACCGGCGATGCAGAGGACCACGAGGTCCCCGCCGCGCGGCAGCGTCGCCCCACGTACGAGCAACGCGCCGCCGATGAGTGGAATCGCCACCAGCCGCCCGAGCAGGATCGTCCAGATGACCGAGTCGTCTGCGGCGACGTCGGCACCGATGAAGTACGTGCCGAAGCCGATCGCCGCGAGCAGGGCAAGCACGACGCTCATCCGGGCGACCGCAGCCTGGTCGACGTCCTCGTGCACCTCGCGCGAGGCGAGGATCACGCCGAGCGTCGTGATGACGAGGCCGGACACGACCACGGGGCTCGGGCGGTCGCCCGTCGCGATCCCGACGATCACCGGCAGCGCGACGCCGGTCGCGCTGATGGGCGCGACGATCGACATCGTCCCGATCGCCAGCGCCCGGTAGAACGCGGCGAGGGCGATGATGCCTGCCGCCCCGGCGCCGATCGCGCAGAGCGTCGCGCGCGTCGATGGGAAGGGGTCCTGGACGACGGCGAGGACGACCAAGGCAAGCACCAACCCCGACATCTCGATCGTGAACAGCACGGCGATCGCGGAGTACGTGCGCGACTTGATGCCGCCCATGAAGTCGGCGGATCCCCACGCGGCTGAGGCGGCGAGTGCAAAGACGATGCCCACGCCATGATCCTGTCAGCCCGCCTACATGGGCGGATCGACGAGGTCGACGACGGCCTCCACGGCATTGGCGGCGACCGGGCCGGCGACCGGGAGCGGCCGCACGGTCTCGGCGACCTGCGTGCCGGTGTCGTGGATCGGGTTCGGCGTCGGAGCCGAAGGCGGTGGCGCGCTCGGCGACTGCTGCGCGGGCGACGCGGTCGGAGAGGGCGCCGGCGCAGTGCTCGGCGGAACCCGCGACGGGCGCCGATCGGGCAGCGTCGTGATCGGCGTGCGGCGCGGGCCATGAGAATGAGGGGTCTGACCCCTGATTCTCACGTCGCGGCGCGTGTGTTCGGGCGGCGGCGGCGACGCCTCGGCCGGCGGCGCGGCCGGGCCGGTGAGCACCTGGCCGAGCGAGCGGGCGCTGCCGCCGCCGTCCACGACCGACAGCGCGATCGCGGCCACGATCGCCGCGGGAACGAGGATCGCCACCCCTGAGGCGCGCAGCGCCTGGCGGATCCAGCTCTGGACCACAAAAAGGAGCGTAACGTTCCCGCCGTGGGAAGGCTGTCGATCGCGCGCTCCCTGCGCGTGGCACTGCTGGGGCTCGCGCTGGTGCTCGCCGTGATCGCCGGGCTGGGGGTCGCCGGGCTGTACTCCGCGCGCCAGGACTACGAGGACCGCCTCGCGAACGCCTACGGCCTGCAGGCGTCGGCGGGACGGCTGCTCGCCGCCGGCGTCGTCGCCGAGGCGGCGCGCGCGACGCCGCGCGCGGCGCAGGCGCGCCAGGCGTTCGACGTCGAGATCGCACATGCGCGCCGCCTGGCCCGCAGCGAGACACGCAGCGAGCAGCTCGTCGACCGCGCGGCCGGCGGCGGCAGCACCGCGCGCGCGGCCGCCGCGGCCCTGTCCGCCCGCCAGGAGAACCGCCTCGCCGCCGCCCGCCGCACCGCGCGCCACGACACACGCCGCGCCGTGGCGGTGGTCGTCGCGGGCGGCCTGCTCGCGCTGCTCGCGGCGCTCGCCCTGGTGGCGACGCTCGTCGCCTCGCTCAGACGGCCGCTCGACGAGCTGGTCGGCGCCACCGGCCGGCTGGCCGCCGGCGACCTGAGCGCGCGCGTGCGCGAGAGCGGCCCCGGCGAGCTGCGCGCGCTCGGCCGCTCGTTCAACGCGATGGCCGCCGACCTCGAGACCGCGACCCGCCGGATCGAGGCCGAACGCGCGCGCCTGGATACGACGATCCGCTCGCTCAACGACGGCCTGCTCGTCGTAGCGCCCGATGGCTCGGTCGAGCACACCAACGAGCGCGCCACGTTCCTCGTGCCCGACCCCTCGGCCCTGCCGGCCGCGCCCGACGCGCTCGGCCGCGAGGTCACCATGGAGCACGGCGGCCGCACGCTCGAGCTCACCGCCGCGCGGCTTGCCGGCGACTCGAGCATCGTCTGGACGGTGCGCGACGCGACCGAGCGCGCCCGGCTCGAGCGACTGAAGTCGGAGTTCATCGCGACCGCCTCGCACGAGCTGCGCAGCCCGCTCACCTCGATCAAGGGCTTCATCGAGCTGCTGGCCGCCGATGACTCGCTATCCGACCGCCAGCGCGAGTTCACCCAGATCATCACGGTGTCGACGAACCGGCTCGTCGACCTCGTCAACGACCTGCTCGACGTCGCCCGCGTCGAAGCCGGCCGCGCCGAGGTCCACCTGCGCGCGACCGACCTGCGCGAGGTGATCGACGAGGTCGCCACGCTGATGCGGCCGCGCGTGGACGGCAAGCAGCAGCGGCTCGAACTCGAGCTGCCCGCCGAGCTGCCGCCGGCGCTCGCCGACCCGGCGCGCATCCGCCAGGTGCTGACGAACCTGCTGACGAACGCGCACCTCTATACCGACAAGGGCGGGACGCTGACCCTCGCAGCGCGCGACGACGGCCACTACGTTGCGCTCGACGTGGCCGACACCGGGCGCGGGATGACCGAGGAGGAGGCGCGCCACGCGTTCGACCGCTTCTACCGGGCGGGCGACGGCAACGGGCCGGGGAGCGGCCTCGGCCTGGCGATCGTCCAGTCGCTGGTCGAGCTGCACGACGGGCGCGTCGACCTCGAGACCGCGCCCGGGGAGGGCTCGTGCTTCACCGTGCTGATCCCCAAGGCGCCGGCGCCGGCCGGCCGGCAGCGCCTGGCGCCGCGCGAGGCCCTGCGCGGCAAGCGCGTGCTCGTGATCGACGACGAGCCGGCGATCGCGCGCCTGATCGCGACGCGCCTGCAGCCGTTCGAGATCGACGCCGCGGTGGCGCATTCCGGCACCGAGGCGCTCGAACGCCTGCGCGCCGAGCCGTTCGACGCCGTCACCCTCGACATCCTGATGCCCGGCATGAGCGGCTTCGAAGTGCTGCGCCAGCTGCGCGCGGACCCCGAGCTGCGCGGGCTGCCGGTCGTCGTCGTCTCGGTCTTCTCCGGCAACGAGGCGCTCGCCGGCGAGTGGGTCGTGGCGAAGCCGATCGACGCGGACGAGCTGGTCGACGCGCTCGGCGCCGCGCTGCTCGCCGGCCGCGTCCGCGTGCTCGTCGTCGGCCGCAACCAGACACGCGACCAGCTCGAGCCGCGGCTCGCCGAGCTCGGGATCGAGCACGAGTGGGCGACGAGCTCGGGCGCGGCGGCGCGGCTGTGCCAGCAGCGCCACTTCGAGGTCGCGCTCGTCGACGCCGGGCTCGCGCACGCCGAGAACGCGCTCGCCGCCCTGGATCTGCGCGGCCGCCGGCTGCAGCGCAGCGTCGTCGTGTTCTCGACCGGTGATGCCGCGCCCGGCCTGGCGCGCCTGCACGCCGACCCGGTCGAGCTCGACGACGCCGGCGCAGCCGTCCTGAACCTGCTCGAGGGCGGATAGGCTGCGGCGTCGTGGAGGCGGACCTCGTTGCGCGGCTTGAGGAGAAGGAGCGCCAGCTCGAGCGCTACGCGGCGGACCTGCGCGAGACGTTCAAGGCCGAGCGCGCCCGCTCGGCGCAGCTGCGCGCGTCCTACATGGCGACAGTGCGCGCGCTGGCCAACGCGGTCGAGGCGCGCGACGCCTACACCGGCCATCACGCCGAGCGCGTCGCCGCGTACGGGCTCGAGCTCGCGCGCACGGCGGCGCTCGACATCGCCGACGACCCGCAGACCGAGTTCGGCTTCCTGCTGCACGACGTCGGCAAGGTCGCGGTCCCGGACGCGATCCTGTTCAAGCCCGCGCCGCTGACCGACGAGGAGCGCGTGCTGATGGAGCGCCATCCGGTGATCGGCTGGGAGATCCTGCGCGACATCGACTTCCTCGGCGACGCCAAGCTCGTGGTCCGCCACCACCACGAGCGCTGGGACGGCCGCGGCTACCCGGACAGCCTCGCGGGCGACGACATCCCGCCGGCCGCGCGCGTGTTCGCCGTCGCCGACACGCTCGACGCGCTGACGACCGATCGCCCCTACCGCCCGGCCGGCTCGTTCGCCGACGCGCGCGCGATCATCCGCGCGGGCGCCGGCAGGCAGTTCTGTCCAACGTCGGTCGCGGCGCTGGAGACCGTCTCCGACGAGCGCCTCGAAGAGCTGCGAACGGGGATCTCATGAGTCGCTCGGTCCTGATCGTCGACGACGACCCGTTCATCCGGCGCCTGATCGCGACGACGCTCGAGGACGTCGCCGGGTTCCACATCGAGGAGGCCGGGGACGGCGTGGAAGCGGTCGCGGCCGCGCGCGACAAGCAGCCGGCGATCGTCTTCCTCGACATCGACATGCCGCGCATGAACGGCATCGAGGCCTGCCGCGAGCTGCGCTCGCTCGACGGGAAGCCGACGATCGTCATGCTGACCGCCGCCGGGCCGGAGGCCGAGGCCGAGGCCCGAGCGGCCGGCGCCGACCTCTTCCTGACCAAGCCCTTCTCGCCTCTGGATCTGCTCCAGCTTGTCGACTCGATGCCGTCCTGACCCGGCGCTAGCGTCGGGCCATGACCGAGGTGACCCTCCTGCGCCGCGGCGCGATCGTGCAGATCCCCGCCGAGACCCTGGGGCCGGAGATGCATGTCGTCGGCCTGCCGTTCGCCGACCTTCGCTTCGGCGACGGCCACGTCGAACGGTTGCTTGGCCCGCCGGTGCTGGGGACCACGCCCGAGGACCCCGACCTCGAGACGGTCATCGAGTGGGCGCAGGACGACGTCGCCGACGACTACGACGACTTCGAGCTCCCCGCCGGCGCCCTGGAGCGGGCGCCGGTCGAGATCGTCTTCGAGTGGGACGTGCCGCTGCCGGCGGAGCTCAGTCCCGCTTGCCGCGACCCCAGAGGAACCTGAACGCCTTCATCAGGCGGTCGGTGTTCTTCTTGGTGTAGGGGAACATGTGCAGGTCGCGCTTCATGTTGAAGCGCGAGACCAGCAGCGCCTGCTGCGCGCAGTACTTGCGGATGCCGCCGGCGCCGTGGCGATGCCCGAGCCCGGAGGCCTTCCAGCCGCCCATCGGCAGCTCGATCGCCGAGTAGTTGAGCATTGCGTCGTTGACGCAGACCGCCCCGGCCTCGATGCGCCGCGCCACGGCCTCGCCGCGGCCGACGTCCTTGGAGAACACCGACGCCGCGAGCCCGTACGGCGAGTCGTTCGCCAGCCGGATGGCCTCCTCGGCGTCGCGCACCTTCATGATCGGCAGCGTCGGGCCGAACGTCTCCTCGCGCATGCAGTCCATCTCGGGCGTGACGTCGACGAGCACGGTGGGCTCGAAGTAGTAGCCCTTGCCCGAGCCGCGGTGGCCGCCGGTGAGCGCCTTTGCGCCCTTGGCGAGGGCGTCATTGACGTGCTTCTCGACAATGTCGACCTGCTTGGGGAACGTCATCGAGCCGACCTCGACGGTGCCCGCGCCGCCGGAGGGATCGCCCTGGCGGATCGCCTTGACCTTCTCGGTCACCTTCGCGACGAACTCGTCGTAGATGGGCTCCTCGACGAAGACGCGCTCGACCGAGATGCAGGTCTGGCCGGAGTTCTGCATCGAGTAGTAGGTCGCGGCGTTCGCGGCGCGCTCGAGGTCGGCGTCGGACAGCACGATCATCGGGTCCTTGCCGCCGAGCTCCAGCGACACCGGCGTCAGCGTCTCGGCGGCCTTCTGCATGACCTTCTTGCCGGTCGCGGTCGAGCCGGTGAACATGATCATGTCGACCTCGTCGACGAGCGCGGCGCCGGTCTCGCCGTAGCCGGTCGCGACCTGGAAGACGTTCTCCGGCATGCCGCATTCCCTGAGGCCCTCGAGCATCAGCATGCTCGTCAGCGGCGTGATCTCCGACGGCTTGAGGATCACGCTGTTGCCGGCCATCAGCGCCGGGATGCAGTCGCCGAACGAGTTCGTCAGCGGGTAGTTCCACGGGCCGATGACGCCGATCAGGCCGAGCGGCCGGTAACGGACCATCAGCTTCTTGCCCTTGACGAGCACGGCGCTGGACTTGACCTTCTCGTCGCCGAGGTACTTCTCGGCGTTCTTGGCCCAGAAGCCGAACGCGTTGGCGCCGTAGGAGATCTCGGCGAGCTGCGCGTCCTCCCAGGACTTGCCGGTCTCCTTGACGATCGTCTGGATGACGCGCTCGGCGTTGTCGAGGAGCCACTTCTGCATGCGCAGCATCACGCGCGCGCGGCCGGCGAACCCGAGCGCCTCCCACCCCGGCTGGGCGGCGCGCCCGCGCTTGGCCATGTCGCGGACCTCGTCCGCGGACAGGTTCGGCACGTGGGCGACGACCTCGCCCGTGGCGGGATTCTCGACGGGAACCTGCCCCGCCTGGTGGCCATTCGTCGCGGCTGCCTCAGGGGCAGCCTGTTCCTCCGTACCGGCCATGGATAACCCTCTCCGAGCTGAAGACTGGCTGTGTAGCCAGGATCCTAGTCGAACGTGATCGACTCGATGCGCTGGTCGTCGACCGGCTTGTCACGCCCGTCGGTCGGCGTGCCCTCGATCGTGTCGACGACATCCATGCCGTCGGTGACGCGGCCGAAGACCGTGTGCTTGCCGTCGAGCCACGGCGCCGCCTCCGTCGTGACGACGAAGAACTGCGAGCCGTTGGTGTTCGGGCCGGCGTTGGCCATCGCCAGCGCGCCGCGGACGATCTTGTGGTCGTTGATCTCGTCCTCGAACGTGTAGCCGGGGCCGCCGGTGCCGGTGCCCTGCGGACAGCCGCCCTGGACCATGAAGTCCTTGATGACGCGGTGGAAGATGAGGCCGTCGTAGAAGCCCTCGCCGGCGAGCTTCTTGAAGTTCGCGACGGTCTTTGGCGCGTCCTCGTCGAACAGCTCGAGGCCGATCGTGCCCGCGTTCGTCTGCATCGTCGCCTGGCTCGGCATTCAGGTCACCCCAGGATCGTCAGCTCGTTGATCTTCACGGTCGGGCCCTTCTTCGGCGGCGCGGTGAACCACAGCAGCACGTAGCGGTACTTGTGGCTGTCGCTCGCCAGCGCGACGGTGTCGCTCTTGGCGACGGCGGACTTGTTGTGCAGGTGCGCCCAACGGGTGTCGAGGATGTCGGGGGGCACCTGCGCGGTGTCGGCCGCGTAGGTCTCGATGCGGAACCCGGGCGTGCCGGTGCGCAGGTTGAGCTGCTTGATCGAGCGCTTCTTGCCGAGGTCGACGACGAGGCCGACCTGCATCGCCTGCCCGTCGCCGACCGTCGTGACCTTCCAGGCCGTCGTCGTGTCGCCGTCGTAGGCGTCGGCCGGATCGCTGTTGGCGGTCGAGCGCGTGTACGGGTCGTACAGCGACGCGGCGTCGGCGCCGAGGTCGACCGGCTCGATCGAGGGCGCTGCGGGCGTCGAAGGCGTGGTGTGTGCCGGCGTGCTCGTGGTGGGCGTGCTCGTCGCGGGCGCGGGCGTGCTGGTGGTCGGCGCCGGCGTCGACGGGTGCGACACGGGCGGCGCGGGCGTCGCGGTCTTCGGCGGCTTCACGGTGGGCAGCGGCGTCGCGGGCGTCGCGGGCGCCGCGGTCGTCGGCGGCGGCGCGACCGGCGTGCTCGGCGGCGCCTGAGCGATCGGCGCGCCGGAGGCGGCGGGCGGCTTGGCGGTCTCGCGGCCGGCGTCGCCGCTGATCGCGGCGTAGCCCGCGGTGACCGCGCCGGCCACCAGCGCCAGCGTCAGGCCGGCGACGGTCGCGGCCGTGCGCATGCCGGGGCGCCGGCCAAGGCGGCCAGGGGCGGCCGTCCCGCACTCCAGGCACCAGTCCTGGCCGGGGGCCAGCGATGCGCCGCAGTGCTCACACGTGCGCGTCGGCGCTTGCTCCGCCGGCGGCTGCTCGTTGTGCGCGAAGCGCGCCTCGTCGGCAGGGGCGTGGGGATCTCGGACGAGCGTGTCCACGTTCACACAGCCTAGACGCCTCAGGCTGCGGAAAGTCGCGCCGGGGCAAGGCGCAACGACTGCACGGCGTCCACGATCCGGTCAGCCTCCGATGCCGGCACGGACAGGACGCTGAAGCGCTCGAGCACCTTCACGTCCCGCACTGCTTCCCCATCCACCCCCGCCTCATGCGTGACTGCGTGGACGAGGTCGGAGACCTCGACGCCGTCGGCGCGGCCGCCCGCCGCGATCAGCTTCGCGTACGGCTCGTCGCCGTTGCGCGAGAGTTGCGGCTTGGAGTGCCGACGAGGGCGCTCCTCGATCGGCGCCGGCTTCGTGTGGGCACCGGCCTCCCAGGGGGTGATCGCCTGGCCGACGTGCTTCTCGATCGCGGCCAGCTCGCGGGTCTGGCGCGGCTCGACGAATGTGATCGCGCGGCCCGAGCGCCCGACGCGGCCGGTGCGGCCGATGCGGTGCACGTAGACGTCCGGGGACACCGGGACGTCGAAGTTCACGACGTGCGTGACCGTCGAGATGTCGAGCCCGCGCGCGGCGACGTCGGTGGCGACCAGGATCGGCACGCGGCCGCCCTTGAACGAGAGCATGACGCCGTCGCGCTGGCCCTGGCTCATGTCGCCGTGCAGCGCCTTGACGTTCATGCCCCTGTCGCGCAGCTTGCGGAAGAGCTGGTCCGCCCGGATCTTGGTCCGCGTGAAGACGATCGCCTGGTCGGGCTTCTCGGCTGCGAGCACGTCGACGAGCGTGTCGGCCTTCTCGTTGGCCTTCGTCTGCAGGCTGAACTGCTCGACGGTGTCGACCGTGAGGAACTGCGACTTCACCTTGATGACTTCCGGGTGGTACAGGTAGCGGTCGGCCAGCGCGCGAATCGGCGGCGGCATTGTGGCGCTGAAGAGCGCCGTCTGGCGGCCGTTGGGCGTGTTCTTGAGGATCGTCTCGACGTCCTCGAGGAACCCGAGGTCGAGCATCTCGTCGGCCTCGTCGAGGACGACGAACCGGCACGAGCTGAGGACCAGCGAGCCGCGCCCCATCAGATCGAGCACGCGTCCCACCGTGCCGACGACGACCTGGCCGCCGTCGTGCAGCTGCGACTGCTGCGTGCGGATCGGCGCGCCGCCGAAGACCGCGACGACTGCGACGCCCTTACGCGCCCCGTACGTGCGCAGCGCCTGCGTCACCTGGATGCACAGCTCACGCGTCGGCGTGAGGACCAGCGCCTGGACCTCCTTCTCGTCCGGGTCCACGTGCTCGAGGATCGGCAGGCCGAACGCGGCGGTCTTGCCGGAGCCCGTCTGGGCCTGGCCGATGATGTCGGCGCCGTTGAGCAGCGGCGGGATCGCCTGCTCCTGGATCGGGCTGGGTTTCTCGTAGCCGACGTCCTGCAGCGCCTGCAGCGTCGACTCGCTGAGGCCGAGGTCGGCGAAGGCGGTCATGCCCGCGCCAGTCTAGGCCGTCGGGTCGAGCAGCACCTTGCCGGTGGTGCGGCGCTCGCGGAGATCCACCTGCGCCTGCGCGGCCTGGTCGAGCGGGTAGGTGCCACCGACGACCACGCGCAGCTCGCCGGCCGCCACGCGCGCGAACAGGTCGGCCAGCGCCTCGTCGATCATCGCCGGGCGCCCGATGCAGTGCATCAGCCAGAAGCCGACGACCGCGTGCGAGCGGCGCATCAGCGCGCCGGTCTGGACCGTGTTTGGCTCCTCGGAGGCGATCCCGTAGGTGACGCAGCGGCCGAACGGCGCCAGCGCCGCCATGCACTCCTCGAAGACCTGGCCGCCGGCCATCTCGAAGACCGCGTCCACGCGCTCGCCGAGGTTCGCCTCGATCAGCCGGTCGGCCAGGCCGTCCGGCGAGGCGTCGACCACGGCGTCCGCGCCGAGCTCGAGCGCGAGGTCGCGCTTGGACTCGCTCGAGGCCACCGCGATCACGCGGCCCGCGCCGAGCGGCTTGCCGAGCTGCACCGCCAGCGAGCCGACGCCGCCGGCCGCGGCGATGATCACGACGGTCTCGCCCGGCTGGACGCGCGCGCATGTCTTGTAGAGGTGCCACGCGGTCAGGCCCTGGAGCAGCAGCGCCAGGGCGGTGGCGTCGTCGACGCCGTCGGGGATCGGGAACGTGAGCGCGCCGGGAGCGGTCGCGTACTCCGCGTAGCCGCCGTCGCCGCAGAGCGCGACGACACGCTCGCCCGTGTCCTCGCGCACGCCCGCGACCTCCGAGCCCGGGACAAGCGGGAGCGTCGCCTTCGCCAGGTAGCTGTTGGTGCGCTGGTGCGTGTCGGCGTAGTTGAGCCCGGCGCGGCTGACCTTGATCAGGACCTCGGCCTCGGCCGGCTCGGGCATCGGGATGTCGACGAGCTCGAGCACCTCGGGCCCGCCGAACGCCTGCATCTGGATCGCGCGCATGTCCTCCGAGCATATGCTCGCGGCGTGGATTGCGCCGTGAACTCCCGCGTCCCTGCTGATCCCCTAGGGTTCCGCGCCGCATGAGCGTCACCGTCGTCGGATCGATCGCGTACGACGCCGTCAAGACCCCGTTCGGCGAGCGCGAGCGGATGCTCGGCGGCGCCGCGACCCATTTCGCGCTGGCAGGCTCGTTCTTCGACGAGGTGCGCGTCGTCGGCCCGGTCGGCGGCGACTTCACCGACGAGGACTTCGCCGTGCTGCGCACGCGCGGCACGATCACCGACGACGTCGAGGTCATCCCCGACGGCAAGACGTTCTTCTGGGCGGGCGAGTACGGGTGGGACCTCAACTCGCGCGAGACGCTCGACACGCAGCTCAACGTGTTCGAGCACTTCGAGCCGAAGCTGTCAGAGCCCGCGCGCGACTGCGACGTGCTGTTCCTGGCGAACATCCAGCCGACGCTGCAGCTCGACGTGCTCGACCAGTGCCACGGCCCGCGCTGGACCGCGCTGGACTCGATGAACCTGTGGATCGACATCGCGCGCGACGACCTCGTCAAGGTCGTCGAGCGGGTCGACTGCCTGGTGTTGAACGACGCCGAGATTCGGCAGCTCACGAACCGCCCGTCGGTCGTGCGCGCCGCGCGCGAGCTGCTCTCGTGGGGCCCGAGCGCGGTCGTCGCCAAGCAGGGCGAGTACGGCGCGGCGCTGATCACGGACGAGGGCTTCTTCGCGCTGCCCGCCTATCCGCTGGAGCGCGTGATCGACCCGACCGGCGCCGGCGACACGTTCGCCGGCGGGCTGGCCGGCTATGTCGCGGCGCATCCCGGCGACCCGGTCAACCACGAGCTCCTCACCCGGGCGATCGCCTACGGCACGGCGCTGGCCTCCTACAACGTCGAGGAGTTCGGCACCGAGCGCGTCGCGCGCCTGACCGCCGACGAGGTCTCCGAGCGCGTCAACGACCTCGCGCAGATGACGAGCTTCAGCACGGTGCCGCTGGCGCTGCGCGACTAGGGGCGGCGAGGGAGCGGGAAAGCCAGCGTTTGGCTGACAGATGTTGCGGCAGGCGCAACCAACGTCACTCCTGCGACACGAGGCCCGATCCACCCTTCCCCTCGCCGATCGAACCACGTGGAGCAGCCCCGCCTACCAACGCGCTGATCGCCAGCCTACGGCGGATCGCGGCGCAGCTGCGGGAACGAGCGCGTCGCGCCGTCGAACGTGATCGGAGCCTGGGCCTTGCACGGCGGCGCCGAGCCGAGGACCGGGAGCGACTGCGGATTGGACGTGTTCGCGCAGTCCAGCGCCTCCAAGCCGGTCGCGAGCTTGTCGAACCCGCCCGGGGCGAAGTACGGGTTGTGGCGGTTGGACGCCATGCGCTTGCCCTGGGTGACGAACGCCTCGGTCGTGAGCGGGATCAGCACGCGCAGGTAGTGCACCGGCTTGGCCGCGCCCGGGTTCTGGAACGTCGCCTGCGTCGCCGCCGCGACGTTCATCCAGGACTGCATGACCTCGCGCTTGTAGAGGCCGAGATAGTCGGCGACCGGCCGCAGGTCGCGCGCGAGCGGCTCGAGCTGATCCACGAGCGCCGGCGCCGCGCGCAGCGTGCGCGTCGCGGCGGGCAGGCCGCCGCGCGCGGCGGCGACGAGCGGCGAGGTCTCGCGCAGGAGCGCACGCAGGTCCGGCGTCAGGCGGATCGTGTCGCTGAGGACGGGCGCAAGCCGCGGCGCCGCCGGCGCCAGCGCGTGCACGACCGGCGCCGCGTCGGCCGCCGTCGCGCGCGCGACGTTGAGCGTCGGGCGCAGCTCGTCCAGGAACGTCGGCAGCAGCTTGAACGTGCGCTGCAGGTCGGCGTCGCGCGCGGCGGTGGTGGCGAACAGCCGGTTGCCCGCCGTCACGAGCGTGCGCACCGCCGCCTGGTTGCGCCCGAGCGCGTCGAACGTCACGCCGGTGTCGCGGACGAGTCGCCGCAGCGCGCCCTTCTGGCTGTCGAGGATCGTGAACAGGCTGCCGCTGTCCTGCAGCAGCGGCCCGGCGTTCCCGACCACGTCGTTGAGGTCGCGGTCGCGCCCCTTCAGC
>VAYD01000022.1 GCA_005883905.1 Actinomycetota bacterium | reverse complement strand
GAGCGTTGGCGCCAGCGCCTCCCGGACTTCGCCGGCAGAGATCGCAACGGCGACCGGTAGACCTGAGGCCATGTCGCGGCCGCGGACCTCAACGACTCGCTCGTCGTGGACCGGCCAGGCCGAGCCCAGCTCGATCTTGAGCCGCTCGGCGGTCTCGGTGCCAGTGGCCAGGCGGTGTCTTGTCCGGAGGTGCAAGGCGACGGCCTCGTCGAGGTCGTAGCCGCCGACTCGCACCGACTCCAGGCACACGACGCCGCCCATCGAGATCACCGCCACCTCCGACGTCCCGCCGCCGATGTCGACGATCATCGTCGCTGAGGGCTCAGCCACCGGCAGGTCCGAGCCGATCGCCGCCGCGAGCGGCTCCTCGATCAGCGCGACAGCAGACGCGCCCGCTGCCGAGGAGGCCTCCACCAGCGCGCGCCGCTCGACGTCGGTGATTCCCGAAGGCGCGCACAGCACGAGGCGTGGGTGCGCGAAGCGCGACCGATGGACCCGACCGAGGAAATAGCGCAGCATCTGCTCGGTCACCTCGAAGTCGGCGATGACGCCGTGACGCAGCGGCCGGACCGCCGAGATCGTCGCAGGCGTCCGCCCGATCATCTGCTTGGCCTCAAGCCCGACCGCATAGACGTCCCTCGTCGCCTGGTCGATCGCGACCACCGATGGCTCGGAGACCACGATCCCTCGTCCGGTCACATAGACGAGCGTGTTCGCGGTCCCCAGATCCACGGCGATGTCCAGGGTCCGGCGTAGCGAGCGGGTCAGTCTCACCCCCTCAGCATGACTATCGCGGGCAAACCCCACTCAGACGGCGACCTCCGCGTCGCGCGTGACCATCTCGGCGTAGCGGCCACCGAGGGCGAGCAGCTCTTCGTGCGTGCCGGACTCGCTCACCCGGCCGCGATCGAGCACGACGATCCGGTCGGCGTGGCGGATCGTCGACAGGCGATGCGCGATCGCGATCGTGGTGCGCCCCTCGGCGAGCGTGTCGAGCTCGGCCTGGACCGCGCGCTCGGTCACGGTGTCGAGCGCGCTCGTGGCCTCGTCGAGCAGCAGCACCGGCGGGTTGCGCAGGACCGTGCGCGCAATCGCGATGCGCTGCTTCTCGCCGCCGGAGAAGCGGTAGCCGCGCTCGCCGACGACCGAGTCATAGCCGTCGGGCAGCGCGGCGATCAGGTCGTGGATCTGCGCGGCGCGGGCGGCCGCCTCGATCTCCGCGTCGCTCGCCTCGGGCTTGGCGAACGCGAGGTTCTCACGGATCGACGCGTGGAAGAGGTAGGTCTCCTGTGAGACGAGGCGTCAGCGACCCGAACGTCAGGTCGCGCACGTCGACGCCGTCGATCGTGACGCGGCCGGCCTGCGCGTCGTAGAGGCGCGAGACGAGGTAGCCGAGCGTCGTCTTGCCGCTGCCGGTCTCCCCCACGATCGCCACGTACGCGCCGGCGGGCACGTCGATGTCGACGTCCGCCAGCGTCGGCGGGCCGTCGGGGTCGTAGCCGAACGTGACGTTCTCGAAGCGCACGGCGCCGCGGACGTCGTGCAGCTCGGTATCGCCCTCGTTCACCTCGACCGGCAGGTCGAGGTACTCGAAGATGCGGGCGAACAGGGCGCCGGAGGTCTGCACGTCGACGCCGACCGACAGCAGCGACTGGATCGGGAACAGCAGCCGCGTCTGCAGCGTCGTGAACGCGACCACGGTGCCAATCGAGATCGCCGAGGTCTGGCCGGCGAACCAGTAGACGAGCGCCGGCATCACCGCGAAGCTCATCTGGACCGAAGCCATCCGCCAGCGGCCGGCCATGCGCGAGCGGACCTCGAGGTCGGCGAGTTCCCGCGACTCGTCGGTGAAGCGCGTGGCGAGCTCCTCGCCGCGGCCCATCGTCTTGCCGAGCAGGATGCCCGAGACGCTGAGCGACTCCTCGACGAGCGAGCTCATGTCCGCCAGCCGCGACTGGCGCGCGGTGGTGATCCGCTTTCGCTCCTGGCCGACGCGGCGCGTGAGCCAGACGAAGAACGGGAGCAGCGCGAGGCTGAACGCGGCGAGCTGCCAGTCGAGCGCGAACATGGCGATGATCACGGCGAACACGGTCGTCACGTTGGAGACGATCGACGTGGCGGTGCTGGTCACGACGTTCTGCACGCCGCCGATGTCGTTGGCGATGCGCGACTGCACCTCGCCGGTGCGCGTCCGGGTGAAGAACGCGAGGCTCAGGCGTTGCAGGTGGCGGTAGACGGCGCTGCGCAGATCGTGCATCACGCGCTGGCCGACGACGTTGCTCAGCCAGGTCTGCGCGACGCCGAGCGCGCCGGTCGTGATCGACACGGCAATCATGCCGGCGACCAGCAGTGTCAGCTCGGCCTTGTTCTGCTGCGGGATCGCGTCGTCGAGGATTCGCCGCAGCAGGAACGGCGAGATCAGCGAGATGATCGCGCTGAGGGCGATCAGCGCGAGGACGACAAACAGCCGCCCGCGGTAGGGCTTGAACAGTCGGGCGATGCGGCGTGCGTTGCTCATCCGCTATTCATTGTAGTGTCAATGATTGAGGTTCTCAACTATCTCCGACGGCGTGGCGCCGGCGCGGTGGTCGTTGACCAGGCCTCATGCCTGGATCAGCGCGCAGGCCGCCGTCGGGGCGACGAAGCGGAATCCGGCGCTTGAGCTCCTTCGACAGCGCCGTCCCCTCGAGCGTCAGCGCCGGCACGCCCTTCCACTCTCGGGGTGACCGAAGCGGATCCCGGATTCTGTGACTTGCCCGCGGCCGACGTCGTCCTTACCGGCCGCGATCCAGCGCGGCTCGAGCAAGCGTCGCGCGGCCTCGCAGCGCGCAGCAGCGCTGCCTTCGACGCCGATGATGCCGCGAGCGTGAAGCACTTCTTCGCCGAGCCCCCGGCGCCGATCGACCACGTGCTCGTCACGGCATACACGCGCAGGTCGTACGGACCCTGCTCGAGATCCCCTCCGAGGAGGCCCGCCGAACGACCTGGTGATGTAGGGCCTACGGTCAGTGCGTCAGTCCGCGAGAGCCGCGATGACGCGCTCGAATGCTCGGGAACGGCGGCTTCCCACAGTTGGCGACTGCGACCCACAATTGATCGTTTTGCCCGCCACGATCGCGTCCCGCAACCGGCCCTTTAGACAAAGCCGACGGGGAGACTCGAACTCCCGACCCCTTCATTACGAGGGAGCCCAAGCCGATCCGAGCGTCCACTCTGGTCTGCTCTGATTCCACAAAGTCGCTGCAAAGCACAAGGCTTTGCGGACTTTTCATGCCTCCAGTGTACTTGGCTGACCTGGGGTTTCGGGACCCCATACAGACCCCATTTGGGCCCGTGCCTGACTGAACACGTAACGGGCGTGCCTCCCGCCTCAGCCAACGCTTGGGGCGTTTCCGGGGCCCGGAGCTGGCTGATCGACGCGAACGGTTTTCGAGCCCGCCCCGTGGTGGCCTGGAACTGGCTTAGGTAAGCCAGATTAGAGCTAATTCCGCGCGCTGTGGGGCAGTGCTTGGGGCAATCGAGCAGATTTCGCGGTCGCGCTCGACCGAAGGCGCTGAACCAGGGCCGGCGGCGGAGCGGGTCCCGTCCTTCAGTCGCGACACTCCCAGCGCAAGAACCCGAGCGGACCAGGCCCGGCGTCGCCACAACGGGCGACCAGCTGCCGGCCGACGCCGGCGACGAGCCGGTTGCGCAGGGTGATCGGCAAGAGGGCGAGCGGGTCGGCGGCGGTGGTCACGACACCGAGATCGCCTCGGTGGCCTGGCGCACCGGGCCACGGATCAGATCCGACAGCCGCTCCGCCACCTCGATCGTCGGCAGGTTGGTGTTCGCTCGCGGCACGCTCGGGAACACCGACGCGTCGGCCACCCACAGCCGGTCCACGCCGAGCACGCTGCCCTCCGGATCGACCACCGACCGCGGGTCGTCCGGCGAGCCCATCCGGCAGGTCCCGCAGACATGCCCCGTGTCGCCGATCGTCTCCATCAGCCACGCGTCGATCGCACGGTCGTCGGACAGCTCGTCGAGCCCGCGCCCGGTCATGTCGATCGCGATGCGCTCGAACGCGGGGTCGAACGCTCCGCTGCGCAGCAGCTCGAGCGAACGCTTGACGCCGTCGCGCATGCGCACCAGGTCGGACTCGACGTTCAGCAGGTCCTGGTCGACCCGCGGGTGGACGTCGGGGTCCGGCGAGGCGAGCTCCAGGCGGCCGCGCCCGAACTGCTGGTTGGCCCACAGGCACAGCAACCCGGGTCCGCCCGGCGCATCGCCGCCACCCGCGCCGCCCCAGGTCCCGGCGGCCTGGTCGGCGACGAGGTGCGAGGTCAGCTCCGGCGGCAGCGCGAGGGTCTGGTTGACGGACACGATCATCATGTCGTTCTCGCCCGCCCCCTCCAGGCCGGAGGAGTAGCGCACGCAGCAGTTGGTCTGTCGTGCGTCGAGCCTGGGATGCGCGTCGGGGCGGTGGAACAGCCAGAAGAGGGCGAGCGGGTGCTCCTGCATGCCCTCGCCGACCGGCAGCCGCACCGCCGAGCCCGCGGGCCCGATGCCCGACCGTAGGAGGATCGCCGGCGAGCCGATCGCGCCGGCGCACAGGACGACTCGCTGCGCCCGTACCTCGACCCAGTCGTGGGCGATACGGGCGCGAACGCCAACGGCCCGTCCGCCCTCGAGCAGGACCTTGTCGACGGTCGTCCCGCCGATCACGCGCAGGTTGGGCCGCTCCCTCGCTGGGTCCAGGTAGGCGTCGTTGGTCGTGACGCGCGCGCCGTCGCGCGCGCTGATCCCGTAGGGCGAGATGCCGGTCCCCGTCGGCGCGTTGTGGTCCTCGCACCATCCGTGGCCCTGGGCGGCAGCGCCCTCGGCCAGCGCATGGTCGGCCGGCCCCCATGCCTCGCGCCCGAGCCGCAGCACCGGCAGCGGGCCGTCGGCGCCGTGATAAGAGGCATCGCCGAAGTTGAGGTCGCTCTCCATCCGCCTGCGCACCGGCAGGATGTCCTCGAACGACCAGCCCGAGCAGCCGTCGGCGGCCCAGCGGTCGTAGTCGTCGGCCATGGCGTGAATCGCGATCATGCCGTTGATGACCGAGGACCCGCCGAGCCCTGTGCCACGCACGTGCGGCCGCGGCTCCTGGGCTGCCGAGCGGCGCGACTCGAGGCCCGTCCACTGGAAGTGCCCGCAGGCCGCCTCGTCCAGCGCGCGCCACCCGTTCATGGAGCGCACCTCGACCGGCGCATCCGCAGAGCGCCAGTCCGGCCCGGCCTCCAGCAGCACGACCTGCTTCGCCGGCTCCTCGCTCAGCCGAGCCGCCAGGACGCACCCGGCGCTTCCGCCTCCGACCACCAGGAAGTCGGCTTCGATCGACGTCCTCATCACACACCCACCTTCATCACACGCTTTTGATCTGGGTCATCTCGTCGTCGAACGCCGCGCGGGCCGAACGGACCGCAAGGTCCACGTCGGCCTGCGAACCGGCCGCCGCGATCGCGATCTCCTGACCCGACGCGGGATCGATCACCGGCATCGTGTCGCCGTCCACCGACGCGACGTGCTCGCCGTCGATGACGTGGCCGAACAGCGGCCGTCGCAGGACCTCGACGGTCGCCGCCGAGACCGGGTACAGCGAGGGATCCATCAGTCGACCCGACACACGCTCTCCATTGGGCAGAATCTCGTTACCGAATTCCTGAACTTATCTCAGTTCATGCGTTGACGCCACCGATGACCCCAGGCTGCTCGAGTACGCCACTCGCGATGAGGCGGTCGACCTCGGCCGCACTCATGCCGAGCAGCTCGGCGCAGACCTCGCGCGTGTGCTCGCCGAGCTCGGGCGCCCGCGCGCATGCCGGCTCGGGGATGTGCTCCGAGCGGAACGGGGCGTTGTCAACGGTCATGGGCTCCAGGCCCGGCTGTTCGAGCACGCGGAAGAAGTCGCGCGCCTGGAGCTGGGGGTCGTCCTCGTACTCGTCGGCGCGCTGCATGAAGCCGGCCGGCACGCCGGCGGCCTGGAGCATCGCGGTGACCTCGCGGCGTGGCAGCTCGCGCGTCCACGCCGCCAGGTGCTCGTCGATCTCGCCGCGTCGCGCGAGCCGTCCGGCGACCGTCGCGAGCTCGTCGTCTGCCGCCCACGGCGGGGCGCGGAGCGCGGTGCGCAGCCGGCGCCAGTCCTCGTCGTCGCGAATGCTGACCGCGCACCATTCGTCGTCGCCGGCGCAGGGGTAGACGCCGCAGGGCACGGCGTGCCGGCCGGCATTGCCCGTCGCCTGGATGGCGCCGGGGTGCAGGGCCTCCTCGACCAGCAGCGTGCCGATCTGCATGAGGATGGCCTCGGCCTGCGCGGTGGCGATCTCCGCGCCGCGCCCCGATCGCCGGCGGCCGATGAGCGCCGCCAGAGCGGCGATCGCCGTGACGCGCGCAGCGTAGTGATCGGGGTGGATCGTCGTGCCGTCGGCGAACAGCTCGGGATCGTCGGGATACCGGGAGAGGCTCGTCAGCCCCGTACTGGCGCGCACGAGCGGGCCGTAGCCCATCCACGTGCTCCACGGGCCGGTGGCGCCCATCGCGCTGCTGTTGACGACGACGAGCGCCGGGTTCACCTCGTGCAGCACGTCCGGGCCGAGGCCGAGCTTCTCGAGCGTGCCGGGCTTGAAGTTCGCCAGCAGCACGTCGGAGCGCGCGGCCAGGCGCTTGAGGACCTCGACGCCTTCCGGGCTGCGCAGGTTGACGCCGACGCTCTTGCTGCCGCGATGGCCGATCGCGAAGTGCACCGGTGAGACGCGCGCGCCGTCGGGGAACGCCGGGCTCTCGATCTTGATGACCTCGGCGCCTTGGTCGCAGAACAGGCGGCCAAGCTCGGCGCCGGCGACGATGACGCCGAGGTCGAGGACGCGCAGGCCGTCCAGCGGCCGCCGCCGCGGGCCAGCTTCCGTGACCCGCCCGTTGTGACCCGCCGCCGCGAGGTTCGCGAAGACCTCGTCATCGTGCTCGCCGGCCGCCGGCGCGCGCCCCGCGGGGCGCACCCGCGCGCCGTCGATCTCGGCGAAGCCGGTGGGGGCGTCGGCCTCCAGGCCGGGCGCCAGCTCGGTGCGGGCGATCGCGCCGCGGGCGCGGAAGTGCTCGGCGGCGAGCACGTCGGCGAGCGTGAGCACCGGCGCGACGGGCACGCCGCGCGCCTGGCCCTCGAGCGTCAGCTCGTGCTTGCCGCGGTCGCGAAAGTGCTGCGCGAACGCCGCGTGCAGCCGGTCGGCCGCCAGCGCCCGGCCGCGGATCGTGTCGAGCTCGGGGTCTTGCAGCTCCTCGGGCTCGCCGAGCCAGGCGCGCATGGCGTGCCACTGGCGTGGCGCCAGGAGGACCACGCGCACGTGCCCGTCGCGGCAGGGGAAGATCGGGTACGGGCCTGGCGCCGGCCGGTCGCGCGTCGTCTCATAGCCCGCGGCCTGCGCGGTGCCCACGGTTCCAAGCGCCGGGTCGACGACCTGCGCGGTCGCCTCGTAGAGCGAGAAGTCGATGTGGTCCCCCACACCCGTCTCGAGCCGGTTCCAGTAGGAGACGAGCGCCGCCCACGCCGCCTGGACCGCAGCAGCCTGGAGCGCCAGGTCGCCCGGCGGCATCAGCGGCTCGCGGCCAGGCACCCCGTAGCGGCTGAGCACGCCGCCCATCGCCAGGAGCGTCCGGTCGGTCGCGACCCAGTCGCGGTAGGGGCCGGTCTGGCCGAAGTCGCTGATCGAGAGCACGACGAGGCGCGGGTTGCGCGCGCGGACCTGCGCCAGCCAGCTGGGACGGCTCGTCTCGATCCAGATGTCCGCGCCGTCGAGCAGGCGCTGCAGCCGGTCGCGCCCTTCGGCGCTCGCGTCGTCGACCACCACGCTGCGCTTGCCCGCGTTGTTGATCGCGAAGCCCAGGCTGACGCCGTCATGCAGCGGCGCGGCGGCGCGCGACGCGGCGCCGCCCGGCGGCTCGACGCGGATCACGTCGGCACCGAGGTCCGCGAGGTAGCGGCCGCACATCTCGCCACGGCCGTCGGCCATGTCGACGACCCGCAGGCCGGCGAGCGGCGTCGGGCGCGGCGCCGACATCAGCCAAGCACCAGCTCCGCCGCCTGTCGCAGCCGCTCCGGCGGCCCGGCGACCAACATGGTGGTGACGGGCGAGGCGCGCCACGCGTCGAGGTCGTGGCGGATCTTGTCGCGCGGACCGATCAGCGCAAGCTTCTCGATGAGCTTGGTCGGCACGGCGGCGGCGGCCTCGTCCTTCTTGCCGTCGAGGTAGAGGTCCTGGACCTTCTTGGCCTCGGCGCCGTAGCCCATCCGGATGACCACCTGCTGGTGGAAGTTCATGTCGCGGGCTCCCATCCCGCCGAAGTACAGGGCGTACATCGGGCGCAGCGTGTCCGCGGCCCGCTCGACGTCGTCGTCGACGACGAACGGCACCGACGGCGCGATCTCGAAGTCGGCGGGCCGCCCACCGCGCCGGGCGAAGCCATCCTCCAGACACGGGCTGTACAGCTCGGCGTCGTGGTGCGGGGAGTAGTAGAGCGGCAGCCAACCGTCGCCGATCTCGGCGGCCAACGCGATGTTCTTGGGCCCTTGGGCGGCGATGAACGTCGGGATGCGCTCGCGCAGCGGGTGCAGGATCGTCTTCAGCGGCTTTCCGAGGCCGGTGACTCCCGCGCCATCTCCTTTCAGCGGCAGCGAGTAGTGCGGGCCGTCGGAGCTGACCGGCGCGCGCCGCTCGATGACGTCGCGCACGACCGCCACGTACTCGCGCATGCGCGCGAGCGGCTTGGCGAACGGCTCGCCGTACCAGCCCTCCACCACCTGCGGGCCCGACACGCCGAGGCCGAGCATGAAGCGCCCGCCGGAGAGGTGGTCCATCGTCATCGCGGCCATCGCCGTCGCGGTCGGGCGACGGGCGCTGATCTGGATGATCGTGGTGCCGAGCTTGACCCTCTCGGTCTGGGACCCCCACCAGGCCAGCGGCGTCAGCGCGTCGTTGCCGTAGGTCTCCGACGACCAGATCGAGTCGAAGCCCAGTCGCTCGGCCTCCTTGACCCACGCCAGACCCTCCGACAGCAGGGACGGTCCCGTCAAAAGGCCGGTGCTGAGACCGAGCTTGAGGCTCACGGCGTCACCTTCCCGTCCAGACCGGCGCCCGCTTCTCGGCGAACGCCTTTGGTCCCTCGACGTAGTCCTCGGATGCCAACATCCGCGGGATCCGCTCCTCCCAGTCGAGCGCGATCGCCTCGTCGATCGACAGCCCGAAGCCCTGCTGCGCCGACTCCTTGGTGATCTGCAGCAGCAGCGGCGAGCACTCGAGCATCTCGCTCGCCCATCGCTCGGCGGCGTCCATCAGCTGCGCCGCCGGCACGACCTCGTTGACGAAGCCCAGGCGATGCCCCTCCTCGCCGTCGATCAGGCGCCCGGTCATGAGCATGCCCATCGCCTGCTTGAGCGGGATCTGCCGCGTCAGCCGGTGGATACCGCCGGCGCCGGCGATGAGCCCGACGCGCGGCTCGGGCAGGCCGAACCGCGCCGTGTCGGCGGCGATCACGACGTCGCACGCGAGCGCGATCTCGAACCCACCGCCGGCGGCCACGCCGTTGACTGCCGCGATCAGGGGCTTGGGGCAGTCGTAGCCGCGGGTGATGGCCGCGAAGCGGGCGTCCCGGCCGACCCGCTGCTCGCCGTTGGCGGACGCCTGCGCCGTCGCCTTGAGATCGTTGCCGGCGCAGAACGCGCGGTCACCGGCGCCCGTGATGATCGCGAGCCACGCGTCGGGGTCTCGTTCGAAGCCGTCGAAGATCTCGATCAGCTCCGCGTGCGAATGCGCGTCGAGCGCGTTCATCCGCTCGGGCCGGTTGAGCGTCACGTAGGCGACGTGGCCGCGCCTTTCGTAGATGACGTGGTCGTAGCTCATGTCGCCGGCCGGAACTTGGGGACGGCGACGTCGTCGCTCATCCGCTCGAACGTGACCTCGAGCGCCATGCCGACCTCCAACGCCTCGTTGGGGCAATCGGCGACCTGACTGGTCAGACGCACGCCCTCGTCGGTCTCGACGACGGCGATGTTGTAGGGGACGTCCTGAGCGAACGCCTCGTCGTAGAGCTGGTGCATGATCACGAAGCTGTAGAGCGTGGCCCGCCCGCTCGAGGGCGCCCACTCCAGGTCGCCCGAGAAGCAGGCCACGCAGCGGGGGCGCAACGGCGCGCCGATGCCCGGGATCGGGGACAGGAACGTGGCGCACTCCCGGCAGCGCAACAGCATCAATGTGCCCCGCATGGCGCCGTCGAAGAACGGCGCGCTGGCCTCGTCCGGGACGGGCACCGGTTTGGGCACTGCGGTTTTCGTGGTGGTCGTCACGCGTCTCCCTCGTGCTTGCTGAGGATCGTCGTGGAATGGAACGTCAGGACGCCGCCGTTGCCGGACACGAGCACGTGGTCGTGCTTGGCGGCCTGGCGCTCGCCGCCCTGGCCGCGCGCCTGGATCACGCCCTCCGACAGCGGCGTGAAGCCCCACATGTAGTACGAGGAGAGCTGGCCGCCGCCCGTGTTGCAGGGCAACGCGCCGCCGGGAGCGAGTTTGCCGTCGGCGACGAACGCGCCGCCCTCGCCCTTCTCGCAGAAGCCGTAGTCCTCGAGCGTGACGAGGACGGTGTACGTGTAACAGTCGTAGAGCTCTAGGACGTCGAGGTCCGCGAGCTCGATGCCCGCCTGGCGCAGCGCCATCGCGCCGGCCTTCGTCGCGCCCGTCTGCACGGCCGGGTCGCGCTCGCGGCGGGCCGTGTCACCGGGCGCGCACTGGCCGAAGCCGCGCAGGTACACCGGCGGCTGGCGCAGCTCGCGCGCCCGCTCGGGGGAGGTGACGATCACGGCGACGCCGCCGTTGGAGACCAGGCAGCAGTCGAAGAGGTGAAGTGGTTCCACGACCCAGCGCGACGCGTGGTAGTCCTCGATCGTCATCGGCTTGCGCATCTGCGCGCGCGGGTTCATCTGCGCCCACGCGCGCTGACCGACCGCGATCGTCGCGAGCTGGTCGTGCGTCGTCCCGAACAGGTGCATGTGCCGGCGCAGCGCCAGCGCATAGCCCGAGTTCGCGGGGCCATAGTCGCCGTAGGCGAAGCGCAGCCCGGCGAGCCCGGGCGCGTTGAAGCGCCGCCCGTTGTAGCCCGACTGGGAGATCGAGCCGCCCTCGGTGAGCGGCGCGTCGGCGTACAGGCAGGCCACGACGCTCGCCTGTCCCGTCGCGATCGCATGCGCGGCGTACTGCAGCATCGTGCCGGTAGTCGAGCCGAACGCGCTCATCACGTTGACGAGCGTGAGGTCCGTCAAGCCGAGCGAGAACTGCAGCGTCGGCACCGACTCGGTCGACTGGTTGGCGTTGACCAGCAGCCCGTCGACGTCGTGCGCCTTCAGGCCGGCGTCCTCAAGCGCCAGCGCGATCGCCTCGCCGGCGAAGTCGGACGCCGTCCGGCCGTACACCTTCCCCATCTCGGTGATGCCAAGACCCGCGATCGCGGCGGTCGCGCGCACTGCGTCCCTCATCTCCATCGAGTTGACCTGACTTCAGTTTTATCGTATTGATGTCCCACCTACAAGTCGGAGCCGAGGCCCCATGCTGGAATACGTGAAGTCAGCTCATGATCGGCTGTACATCGACGGCGAATGGACCGCGCCGCGCGACGGCCGTCTCGTCGAAGTCATCAACCCTGTGACCGAGGAGCCGATCGCGCAGGCCGCGCTCGGCGGACCGGCGGACATCGATCGCGCCGTACGCGCCGCTCGCGCGGCGTTCGAAGCAGGCCCGTGGGCCGAATCGACGGCCTCGCAGCGCGCCGCGATCCTGACCAGGGCCGGCGAGCTCATCGCGGCGCGCGCGGACGAATTCGCGCAGCTGCTAACCCTCGAGGTCGGCTCGCCGCAGGCCGTCGCCTCAGTCCAGCCGATCGCCGCCAGGATGTTCCTCGACTGGCACGCCGCGCAGGCCTCCACGTTTCCCTGGGAGGAGGAGCGCGAGGGCGTCCTCGGGCCGATCCTCGTCCGCCGCCCGCCCGTCGGCGTCGTCGGCGCGATCGTGCCGTGGAACTACCCGCTCGGCCTCTCGTTCCCCAAGCTCTCGCCGGCGCTGCTGACCGGCTGCACCGTCATCCTCAAGCCGCCGGAGGAGACGCCGCTGTTCGGCTCCCTCTTGGCCGAGGTCTTCGAGGAGGCCGGCCTGCCGCCCGGCGTGCTGAACGTGGTCGCGGCCGACCGCGAGGTCAGCGAGGAGCTGGTCCGGCATCCGCTGGTGGACAAGATCAGCTTCACGGGCAGCACCCGCGCCGGCCGTCGGATCGCCGCTCTGTGCGGCGAGCGGCTCAAGCGCTGCGGCCTCGAGCTCGGCGGCAAGTCCGCCGCGATCCTGCTGCCCGGCGCCGACCTCGACACCGTCATTCCGGCGCTCGCCCCGAGCACGATGGCCAATAACGGACAGACCTGCATCAACCAGACCCGCGTGCTCGCGCCGCTCGAAGCCTACGGGGCGGTGGTCGAGGCGCTGCGCGAGACCATCGGCGCGTTCCAGGTCGGCGACCCGGCCGATCCCGCCGTCGACGTCGGACCGCTCATCAGCGACACGCAGCGCGCGCGGGTGGAGGGCTACATCGCCAGGGGCTGCGACGAGGGCGCGCGCCTCGTGCTCGGCGGCGGCCGCGGCAGTCACGACCGCGGCTACTTCGTGGAGCCGACGATCTTCGCGGACGTCGACAACACCATGACCGTCGCCCGCGAGGAGATCTTCGGACCCGTCGTCACGGTCATCCCCTACGAGGACGAGGACGACGCGGTGACCATCGCCAACGACTCCGACTACGGCCTGTCGGGGAGCGTCTGGGGCCCGGACGCCGAGCACGCCAAGGACGTGGCGCGGCGCATCCGCAGCGGCAGCGTCGCCATCAACCAGCACACGCTCGACCTCGGCGGGCCGTTCGGCGGGTTCAAGCAGTCCGGCCTCGGGCGCGAGTACGGCCTCGAGGGCATCCAGGAGTACGTCGAGGTGCAGAGCATCCCGTACCCGTCTGTGACGCGATGAAGATCACGGCCGCGCTGTCGCACGGGGCCGACACGCCGTTCGAGATCGCCGAGGTCGACCTCGACGAGCCGCGCGCCGACGAGGTCCTCGTCGAGCTGCGCGCCGTCGGCATCTGCCACACCGACCTCACCATGAGGGCCGTCTGGCCCGCGGAGCTGTCGCCGGCCGTGCTGGGCCATGAGGGGGCCGGCGTCGTCGCAGCGGTGGGCGCGAATGTGAGGGCGGTGCGTCCCGGCGACCACGTCGTGCTCAGCTACCGCCGCTGCGGCGCCTGCACGCAGTGCGCCGCCGGCCACCCCATGTACTGCCACGACTTCCGCACGCTCAACGCGACGGGCATGCGGCCCGACGGCACGACGACGATGCACCGCGACGGCGCGCCGGTGTACGGGTCGTTCTTCGGCCAGTCGAGCTTCGCGTCGCATGCGCTCGCCTACGAGACCAACGTCGTGGTCATCGGCGCGGACGTCGACCTGAGCATTGCCGCGCCGTTGGGCTGCGGCGTCCAGACCGGCGCCGGCGCCGTGCTCAACGTGCTGCAGCCAGGGATCGACGCGTCGCTCGTCGTGTTCGGCGCCGGCGGCGTCGGACTGTCGGCGGTGATGGCGGCGCGGGCCACGGGGGTCAGCACCATCGTGGCCGTCGACCCAGTCGCCGACCGGCGGACCGTCGCCGCGCAGCTCGGCGCCACGGCGACGATCGACCCGACCGTCGACGACGTCGTCGACGCGATCCGCGAGCTGACCGGGGACGGCGCAACGCACGCGGTCGACACGACGGCCAACGGCACGGTCATCAACCAGGCCGTCACGGCGCTCGCGCGGCGCGGCACGCTCGCCCTCGTGGGCATCGGCGCGCCGCAGATCCCGCTCGACGTGGGGAACGTCGTCGGCGGCGGCAAGACGATCCGCGGCGTCATCGAGGGCGACGCGGTGCCGCAGGACTTCGTGCCCCAGCTGCTCGCGCTCCACGCCACCGGCCGACTACCCCTCGAGAAGGTCATTCGCACGTACGCGTTCGACGACATCGACACTGCCGCCGCCGATGCGGCAGACGGCACGACGATCAAGCCGGTGTGCTTGACAATTTGAACTGAAGTCAGTTAACATCGTGGTCTAGCAGGACGCAGCCAGGTCAACCTTGGAGGGATGGGCAGTCATGCAGGAGCCGAAGGTCACCGAGGTAGGCGCGCTCTCCGCGCACCGGCGCGAAGTGGCGCTCGTCCGCTGGTCTCTCATTGCCGCTCCCGGCGCCCCGGCACCGCGTGCCAAGCGGAACATCCGCGACCCACTGCGTGCGATCGATCGCGGCTTCCCG
>VAYD01000009.1 GCA_005883905.1 Actinomycetota bacterium | reverse complement strand
GTCGGGCTGGCCGAGTACGGCCTCGGCGTCGCACCCGAGGGCTCGACGCCGGTCGACGTGATGGGCCACGCGGCGCTCGGCGCGCTCGCCGACGCGGGGTTGAAGCCCGACGACGTCGATGGCCTGCTCGCCGCTTCGACGCAGCTCCCCTGGGCAAGCGTCAACCTCGGCGAGTGGCTCGGGGTGAACCCGAGCTACAGCGACTCGACGCAGCTCGGCGGCTCGAGCTTCATGGCGCACCTGCACCACGCCGCGCTGGCGATCGAAGGCGGCGCCTGCGAGGTCGCGGTGATCGCGTACGGCTCGACACAGCGCAGCGTCGGCCGCGCCAACGCCTCGGTGCAGGAGCTCGACCCGGCCGAGGCGCCGTACCGGCCCATGAACCCGGTCACGGCCTACGCGCTGGCGGCCTCCCGCCACATGTACGAGTTCGGCACGACGCGCGAGCAGCTCGCCGAGGTCGCGGTCGCCGCGCGCGAGTGGGCGCAGCGCAACCCGAAGGCCTGGTCGAAGAAGGACCTCACGATCGAGGACGTGCTGACCGCGCCGATGGTCTGCGACCCGCTCGGCGTCAAGGACTGCTGCCTGGTGACCGACGGCGGCGCCGCGGTCGTCGTGACGAGCGCCGAGCGCGCGCACTCGCTCACCGACAAGCCGGTCTACCTGCTCGGCGCCGGCGAGGCGCACAGCCACCGCCACATCAGCCACATGCCGGACCTCACGACGACGAGCGCCGTGCAGTCCGGCGAGCGGGCGTTCTCCATGGCCGAGCTCACGACGGCCGACGTCGACGTGCTGCAGCTCTACGACGCCTTCACGATCACGCCGATCCTGTTCCTCGAGGACCTCCGCTTCTGCGCCAAGGGCGAGGGCGGCGCGTTCGTGTCGGGGGGTCGGATCGCGCCCGGGGGCGAGGTGCCGCTCAACACCAACGGCGGCGGCCTGAGCTACCAGCATCCGGGCATGTACGGGCTGTTGGCGATCGTCGAAGCCGCACGGCAGCTGCGCGGCGAGTCGACGGGCCAGATCGAGGGCGCGCACGTCGCGCTCGCGCACGGCAACGGCGGGGTGCTCAGCACCCAGTGCACCGTGCTGCTCGGGGACGCAACCACTGTGTAGCGTCCAACGCATGGACTTCGCCCTCTCCGACGAGCAGGACCTGATCCGCTCGACTGCCCGCCAGTTCGCCGACGAGGTGATCCGCCCCGCGGCTGATGAAAATGCCCGCAAGAGCCACTTCGACACCGACCTCGTCCGCAAGATCGCCGACCAGGGATACCTCGGCGCGATCGTCCCGCGCGAGTACGGCGGCGCCGGCCTCGACTACATCACCTACGGGCTGATCGTCGAGGAGATCGGGCGCGCCGACAGCGCGATGCGCACCGTGATCTCGGTGCAGACCTCGCTCGTCTGCTCATCGATCCTCAAGTGGGGAAACGACGCGCAGAAGCAGAAGTACTTGCCGTTGCTGTGCTCCGGCGAGTGGCTCGGCTGCTTCGGCCTGACCGAGCCCGACACCGGCAGCGACGCGGCCAACCAGCGCACGCGCGCGACGAAGGTCGACGGCGGCTGGAGGATCAACGGGGCCAAGATGTGGATCAGCCTCGGCAACCACGCCAACCTGGCGCTGATCTTCGCCCAGACCGACCCGGAGAAGAAGCACCGCGGGATCGGCTGCTTCCTCGTCGAGACCGAGGGCCAGGACGGCTTCCAGCCCCAGGAGATCCACGGCAAGATGGGACTGCACGGCTCGGACACCGCGCAGATCGGGCTCGACGACGTCTTCTGCCCCGACGAGAACGTGATGGGCGAGATCGGCGAGGGCTTCAAGATCGCGATGAGCGCGCTCGACTCCGGCCGCTACTCCGTCGCCGCCGGCTGCGTCGGGATCTGCCAGGGCTGCGTCGACGCGTCGGTGAAGTACTCCACCGAGCGCAAGCAGTTCGACCGCCCGATCGCGTCGTTCCAGCTCGTGCAGGCGATGCTCGCCGAGATGAAGGTCAAGACCGACGCGGCGCGGATGCTCGTCTTTCGCGCCGGGTGGCTGAAGGACACCGGGCAGCCGAACACGACCGAGACGTCGATCGCGAAGTACTTCGCCACCGAGGCGGCCGTCTGGTGCGCCAACGAGGCGATCCAGGTCCACGGCGGCTCGGGGTACGCCGACGACTTCCCGGTCGAGCGCTACTTCCGCGACGTGCGGGTCACGACGCTCTACGAGGGCACGTCGCAGATCCAGAAGCTGATCATCGGCCGCGCGCTGACCGGGATCAACGCGCTCGTCCCGTCGTAGTGGTCGTCGGCGTCATCGGCGCCGGGACGATGGGCGCCGGCATCGCGCAACTCGCGCTCGGCACTGGCGCGGAGACGTTCCTGGTCGACCCGGTCACGGAGGCCTTGGAGGCCGGCACCGGCAAGGTCCACGGCGGGCTGGAGCGATGGGCGGCGAAGGGGCGCGACGTCGACGCCTCGCGCCTGCACACCGCCGGCGAGCTCGCGGCGCTGCGGGACTGCGACGTCGTCATCGAGGCGGCACCCGAGCGGCTCGAGCTCAAGCACGAGCTGTTCTCGACCTTGTCTCGCGACGTCGTCTCGGAGCATTGCGTGCTCGCGTCGAACACGTCGTCGATCCCGATCACGGCAATCGCGCGCGTCGCGGAGCGGCCCGAGCGCGTCGTCGGGATGCACTTCTTCAACCCGGCGCCGGTGATGAAGCTGGTCGAGGTGATCGCCGGGCTCGAGTCCTGCGAGCCGGCGCTGGCGCGCACGCGCGAGCTCGGCGAGGCGATGGGCAAGCGCGTCATCGCCTGCAAGGACGGGCCGGGCTTCCTCGTGAACCGCTGCAACCGGCCGTTCGGACTCGAGGCGCTGCGGCTGCTGCAGGAGCAGATCGCCGACGTCCCGGCGATCGACCGCATCGTCCGCGCCGCCGGCTTTCGCATGGGCCCGTTCGAGCTGCAGGACCTCGTCGGGGTCGACATCGGCTTCGAGGTCTCCAAGTCCTTCGCGGAGCTCGGCTTCGGCGAGCCGCGCTGGCGCCCCTCCCCGCTGAGCGCGCAGATGGTCGCCGCGGGGCGCTTCGGCCGCAAGACCGGCCGCGGGTGGTACGCGTACGAAGACGGCAAGCCACACCGCCCCGAGGACCCGCCGCCATCGTCCGCCGACCCGGTCCCGGCGTTGGTGATCGGCGACTCATCGCTGGCCCGCTCGTTGCGCCGTGACACTGAGGGGTCAGACCCCTCAGTGACAATCGACTGCGATGGGACGTATGACGGCGACCTGCCGGCCGTGCGGCTGCTCGACGCCGAGCCGCTCGGGAGCCGCAGCGGATGCGGCTTCTTCGCGCTGCCGACCGAAGGCGCGGTGGAGCTCGTGCGCGGCACGGATCTCGCGCGGCGCTACTTCGAGGGCCTCGGCCGGCCGGTCGTCGACATCGAGGACTGCGTCGGCGGCGTGATCGGGCGGATGGTCTGCCAGGTCATCAACGAGTCGTGCTTCGCGGTGCAGGAGGGCG
>VAYD01000028.1 GCA_005883905.1 Actinomycetota bacterium | reverse complement strand
TGCCGCGTCACCTGCCGCTTCACGCACGTCTATCCCGATGGCCCGGCGCCCTACTTCACCGTGCTGGCGCCCGCCCGCCGTGGCGACGAGGAGGCGCAGTGGTGGGAGATGAAGCGTGCCGCGTCCGACGCGATCATCGCGGCGGGCGGCACCATCACCCACCACCACGCCGTCGGTCGCGACCATCGCGAGTGGTACGACCGCCAGCGTCCCGACGCGTTCGCCGCCGCGCTGCGCGGAGCGAAGGCGGCGGTCGACCCCGACGGGATCATGAACCCGGGCGTGCTGCTCGGATGAGCCGCTCCGGGCTGTCGTAGACCGCGTCGGCGGGGACGCGCTCGACGCGCCAGCCCGCGGCGCGCCAGGCGCCCGTCTTGCGCGCGTCCTCGAGCTTGTCCTGGTGGAAGCTGCCCCCGTCGATCTCGACGATGCGCCGTTTGTCGGGCCAGCTGAGGTCGGCCTCCTCGCCGGCGATGCGGACGTTGATGTCCGGAAGTTCGAGCCTTGCGTCTGCGATGGCCACGACGGCGGCGGCCTCGGCGTCCGAGCGGCAGCGGTGGAGCTGGAGGTGTTGGTGGCGGTTCAACTGGTTGGTCAGCGTGTGCGGTCGCTGTCGTGCGCTCGCTTGGTCCAGATGGGCGGCGAGGGAGGGGATGGTCAGGCGCCTGAGGCGCAGCGCGTTGCGCAGCATTCGCTGTTGGTTCTTGGCGCCGAGGGTTGGCCACAGGTCGGCGAGCGTGCGCTCGGGGGTCGTGATCGGGAGGCCGTCGAGGGTCGTGGCGTGGACATGCTTCGTGCGGCAGATGAGGATCCTGTTCTGTCGCCGTGGACCGCCTGAGCCCTGCCTCACGATGACCTCGAACGAGCCGTCCCACGGGCGCATCTCGTAGGCGGCCCCGGCGCTGGCGAAGCCAAGGACGCTTCCGGGGGCGGTCAGGGTGGCGGCCCACCAGCGCTGCAGGCGCGTCACCGGCGCGTCGCCGGTGAGGTAGACGCCGTCGTGGAGCCGGCGCAGGCCGCGGGTTCGGTGAGCGATGGCGTGCCACGACCAACCCGCGCGCCGCAGTTGCCAGCTGGCCACGCAACCGACCTGTCGGGCGGCGATGACACGCAAAACGTCCTTCATCGACGGCTATAGGCGGTGACGAAGTACGTTTCGCCCCCTGTGAACGTTGCCGTGCTTGGACCAGGCGGCGTCGGCGGGCTGCTGGCCGCCGTGCTGCCGAACGCGCTCGTCGTCAGCCGCTCGCCGATCGAGGAGATCCGGCTGCGCAGCGTCATCCTCGGCGATCGGTCCACCGCGGTGCGTTCGACGCGCCGGCTCGACGAGCCCGTCGACGTGCTCTTCGTCGCCACCAAGGCCACGGGCCTCGCCGACGCTGTCGAGCGCATCGAGACGCAGCCCGGCGTCGTGGTCCCGCTGCTCAACGGCTTCGAGCACATCCCATGGCTGCGCGAGCGGTTCGCGGACGTCGTGGCCGCGACGATCCGGGTCGAGGCGACGCGGGTCGCGCCCGGCGTCATCGAGCAGACGAGCCCGTTCCTGCGGATCGAGCTGAGCGCGCACCCGGAGGTCGCCGAGCTCCTCAACGACGCCGGCATCCCCGCCGTGGTCGTCGAGAACGAGGCCCAGGTCATGTGGTCGAAGCTCGTGCGGCTCAACGCGATCGCGCTCACCACCACGGCATTCCGCGCGCCGATCGGGACCGTCCGCGATCACCACCGGGACGACCTCCTCGATGTCGTTCGTGAAACGGCAGCGGTCGCGGCAGCCGAGGGCGCAACCGTCGACGTGCCGGCGATTGCGCAGGAGCTCCGCGAGGCCCACCCGGAGCTCCTCTCCTCGATGGCGCGCGACGCGGCCGCCGGGCGCCCGCTCGAGCTCGACGCGATCGGCGGCGCGGTCCTGCGCGCGGGCGCCCGCCACGGCATCGCCACGCCGACCGTCGAGCGGCTGGTCGAAGCGATCCGCAGCGAGCTACCCTGAGCGCGTGGCCGATACGTCGAAGATCGCCGCCAACCTGCGCGCGTTCCAGATCGCGATCAACGCGCACGACCGCGAGAACCCGACGCACGACGCCTACGGCATCGGGCTCGCGCACTTCGACTTGGAGCGGCTCGGCTTCGACGAGGGCGAGGAGATCCTCCCCGGCATCACGATCCACAGCGACCAGGGCGTCTCGGGCAACTTCCGCGTCCTGTGCAACGGCGACCACGACGAAGAGCTCGAAGAGGTCGAGGAGGCCGAGACCGTGGAAGCCGTCTCGACCCAGTCGATCCCGGCCGGCCCCTGGGTCGGCGAGCAGGGCTAGACGACGAGCTCGCGGCCGAAGGCCGAAGCGAAGAGCTCCGTCTCCCGTGCCGCCGCCCAACGTGACACGGAGGCATCGCCCTCGGTGACAAGGTGCAACGCGACACGTCCGTCGGAGACATCCGCGTGCACCTCCCGCACGAGCTGGTCGCGCGGGCGCTCGAGGTCCTCGGCGAGCCGCAGCAGCGTGGAGATCCGGGTCAGCAGCGCGTCATCGTCCTTGCGCATGAGCGAGGTGAACGGCCCTGAGCCCGGCGAGCCCTTGCGGTGATACCGGACCGCCTGGCCGATGAGCGCGACCTCGCGCGGGGTGAAGCCCGGCAGGCCGCCGTTGAGGATGAGGTAGCGCGAATGCTTGTGGTGGTCGTCGTAGTCGACGGTCATGCCGATGTCGTGCAGCACCGCGGCCGCCCACAGCAGCTCGCGTTCGAGCGGCTCGCCGGGATGCAGGCCGGCGGCGGCGAGCTCGTCGAAGAGGCCGAGCGACAGGCGCGCCACGTGCTCGGTGTGCGCGTGGTCGACGTGGTACAGCCCGGCGAGGTTGAGCACCGACTGGCGGCGGACGTCGTCGAACAGCTCCGCCGGGGCGAGCCAGCGCGAGAAGAAGACGCCCTCGCGCAGCCCCGCCTCCGTGACCTCGACGCCCTCGAACCCGCCGACCTCGAGGACGGTCAGGATCGTCAGCGCGCCGGCGAGGATGATGTCGCCGCGCTCGGGCTTGATGCCGCGCAGCTTCCCGCGCTCGCCCGGCGTCCGTTCGACGAGCTCGCTGACGAGCTCGCCGAGCGCGTCGCGCGGGATCACGTGTCCCTGCACGCCGAAGGACGGGACGTCGCGCAGCACCTGATCGGCGGCGGCGAGGTTGCGCGCGGTGCCGCCGATCGCGACGAGCCGGTCGCCGGAGACGGACTCGATCTTCGACGCCACGTGCTTGCGCAGCGCCTTGCGGTCCTCGCCGAAGCGCTCGGTCATCCGCACCGCGCCGAGCTTCCAGGAGCGCTCCTCGCGTGCAAGCCGCCCGATCACCCGCGTCAGCTGCAGCGAGCCGCCGCCGAGATCGAGCACGCAGCCATCGCTCAGCGTCGTGGAGTTGACCGCCGCGAGGTAGCCGAAGTGGGCCTCCTCCTGCGCGGAGAGCACCCGCACCGGCAGCGCTGAGCGCGAGATGAACGCGTCGCGGTTGGCCGCGTCGCGGATCGCGCTGGTCGCGACCACCTCGACCTCGTCGATCCCGGTCGCCCGGCAGAAGTGGGCGAACACGTCGGCGGCGGCGAGGCCGCGGCGCATCGGCTCCTCGCTCAGCTCGCCACTGGCGGCCAGGCCTTCGCCGATGCGCACGGCCTCGTAGATCTCGTCGGTGCGGCGCCACCACCCTTCGCCTGTGGTGAAGACCACGAGGCGAAAGGTGTTGGAGCCCAGATCGGCGATGGCGATGCGGCGCTCGATGCGCTGCAGCCTACGCGGTGGCGGGCACGGCCTCGCGCGATCCGACCAGCCCACTGACAGCGGCGACGAGGCCGATCACGGACACCCCGACGACGACGCCCAGCGCGGGCCGGATCGCGTCGAGGAAGTCGGTGCTGCCGGAGCTCGCGACGATCGCGCTGACGATCGCCAGGACGATCGCGCCGCCGACCTGGAAGGAGGTGTTCACCAGGCCGGACGCGAGCCCCTGCTCATGGTCGGCGATCCCGGAGGTCGCCTGCATGCTCAGCGACGGGAAGCCCAGGGCGAACCCGAAGCCGATCAGCAGGATCGTCGGCAGGATCGCGGAGCCGTAGGTGGGCCCGTGGCTCACCGGCAGGAACAGCGCGTAGCCGACGACGAACGCCACGAAGCCGAGCGCGATCAGCCGCTGCGTGCCGAAGCGGTCGACCAGCGCGCCCACTCGAGGAGAGCCGAACGCCACGAGCAGCCCCGCCGGCAGGAATGCCAGCGCGGTGTGCAGCGCCGACCAGCCGAGCTCGGTCTGCAGGA
>VAYD01000027.1:8404-8851 GCA_005883905.1 Actinomycetota bacterium | reverse complement strand
GGCCTGCACCCGGCGGTCCTCACCGACGGCGGGCTCGGCCCGGCGCTGCGCGGGCTGATCGCGCGGCTGCCGCTCGAGGTGGCGGTCACCGGCGTGCCCGAGCGGCGGCTGCCGATCGACGTGGAGTCCACGGCGTACTTCGTCGTCGCGGAGGGGCTGACGAACGTCGCGCGCTATTCGGGCACGCAGCGCGCCCAGGTCGAGTTCGCGCTGACGAACGGGAACCTGGCGATCGAGGTGCGCGACTTCGGCCGCGGCGGTGCCGACCCCAACGCCGGCACCGGCCTGCGCGGGATCGAGGCGCGCGTGAACGTGCACGAGGGGAAGCTGTCCGTGACCAGCCCGCCGGGGCGCGGGACGACCGTCCATGTGGAGGTGCCATGCGTGTCGTGATCGGCGAGGACTCCGTGCTGCTGCGCGCCGGCGTGGCGCGGCTGCTCGAGGACG
>VAYD01000027.1:0-8389 GCA_005883905.1 Actinomycetota bacterium | reverse complement strand
CCGAGGATCTGCTGCGCAAGGTGCGCGCGCACAAGCCGGACGTCGCCGTCGTCGACATCCGGATGCCGCCCGGCAACGCCGACGACGGGCTGCGCGCGGCGCAGGAGATGCGCGGCGAGCTTCCCGACACCGGCGTGCTCGTGCTCTCGCAGTACGCCGAGGAGCACTACGTCACGCAGCTGCTCCAGGGCGGCGCTGAGGGCGTCGGTTACCTGCTCAAGGAGCGGATCGCCGACGTCGACCGGTTCATCGACAGCGTCCGGCGGGTCGCGGACGGCGGCTCGGCGCTCGACCCGGAGATCGTCGCGCTGATGATGGGCCGGCGCGAGGGCGGGCCGCTCGACGCGCTGACCGACCGCGAGCGCGAGGTGCTCGGGCTGATGGCGGAGGGCAAGACGAACCGCGGCATCGCCGGCGAGCTGTACGTCTCCGAGCGCGCCGTCGAGCGCCACGTCACCGCGATCTTCGGCAAGCTCGGGCTGCCGACGGGCGCCGGCGACCACCGCCGCGTGCTCGCCGTCCTCGCCTACCTCGAGGACTGAAGCACGCGCCGCAGCGCGGCGAAGGCGTCCTCGCCCGGCTCCTGCGCGACGAGCTCGCGGCGCCAGCTGCGCCCCGCCCACGCTTCGGTCGAGCCGTCGCCGCGCACGTCGATCCCGCCGCGCGTGCCGCGCGGCCCGGCGAGCCCGCCGCGGGCGACGACCTGCTGGACGGGCTCGATCTCGCGCCGGAAGAAGTGCTCGCTGTCGCGCTGCGTCGAGGCAGCGAGCGGCCGCAGCGCCGCCTCGAGCGCGGTGAAGGCGTCGTCCCGGTCGTCATGGCGCTCGCGCTGGACCTGCGAGCCGTTGCGGATGGTGAGCTTCCAGGCGATGGCCTGCGAGCCTACGCGGCGAACGCGAGGTCCGCGCGGAGCTCGTCGACGGCGCCGTCATGGCGCTCGTGCAGCTGTGTCGACACGTGGTTGAAGAGGCGATGCGCCGCGACGTTGCCGGCGTTCATCGTCGCGGTCAGCCAGCGGATCTCGCGGTCGCGCGCCGCGGTGGCGAGGACGTCGCCGAGCAGCGCGCCGACGCCGCGGCGCTGCCAGCTGTCGCAGACCGCGATCGCGATCTCCGCGGCCGCCGGCTCGTCCTTGTGGCGCACCATCCGCCCGACCGCGACCAGCTCGCGCGGCGCGTCGGCCCGCAGCGCCACGTAGGCGACGTGGTCGACGCCGTCGACCTCGGTCAGGTAGCGCAGCTCCGACAGCGTGAAGCGCTGCTTGGGCGCGAGGAAGCGCGCGTGGCGCGACGCCGGGGACATGCGCGCCAGCCCGTGCACCAGCAGACCCTTGTCCTCCGGCCGGATCGGCCGGAGGATCAGCGGCGAGTTGTCGGGGAGCCGGGTGAGCACGCACGAACGGTAAGCGCGCTGACGCGCGCCCAGTGTGCGTTGCGTCACGCGACTCAGGTCAGCTGCGGCTGCCGATTGCCACGTAGTCGCGCGTGCGGTCGCCCGTGTAGATCTGGCGCGGACGCGCGATCTTCTGCTCGGAGTCGGTGACGAGCTCCAGCCACTGCGCGACCCATCCGCTCGTGCGCGGGATCGCGAACATGACCGGGAACATCGCGACCGGCAGGCCGAGCGCCTCGTAGATCAGGCCGGAGTAGAAGTCGACGTTCGGGTAGAGCTTGCGCGAGACGAAGTAGTCGTCCTCGAGCGCGATCTTCTCGAGCTCGAGCGCGATCTCCAGCAGCGGGTTGACGCCGGTGACCTCGAAGACGTCGTCGGCGGCCTGCTTGATGATCTTGGCGCGCGGGTCGTAGTTCTTGTAGACGCGGTGGCCGAAGCCCATCAGGCGCTCGTCGCCCGACTTCACGCCCTCGATGAAGCCCGGGATCCGGTCCTTGACCTCGATCCGGCGCAGCATCCGCAGGACCGCCTCGTTGGCCCCGCCGTGCAGCGGCCCGTAGAGCGCCGCGACGCCGGCGGCGACGGCCGAGTAGGGGTCGACCTGCGAGGAGCCGACCGACCGGACCGCGTTGGTCGAGCAGTTCTGCTCGTGGTCGGCGTGGAGGATGAAGAGGATGTCGAGCGCGCGCTCGAGCCGTGGGTCCGGCTCGTACTTGAGCTCGGTCATCTTGTACATCATGTTCAGGAAGTTGCCCGGGTACTCGAGGTCGTTGTCCGGATACACGTAGGGCATGCCCATCGTGTGGCGGTAGGCGAAGGCCGCGAGCGTCGGCATCTTCGCGATCAGGCGGATCGTCTGGATCGCGCGGTTCTCCGGGTCCTTGATCTCGTTGGCGTCCGGGTAGAACGTCGAGAGCGCGCCGACCGAGCCGAGCAGCATCCCCATCGGGTGCGCGTCGTGCCGGAAGCCGCCCATGAACTCCTTGACGTTCTCGTGCACGAACGTGTGGATCGTGATGTCGTGCGCCCACTGGTCGAGCTGCGCCTGCGTCGGCAGCTCGCCGTGGACGAGCAGGTAGGCGACCTCGAGGTACGTGGACTGCTCGGCGAGCTGCTCGATCGGATACCCGCGGTACTCGAGGATCCCCTTGTCGCCGTCGATGTACGTGATCGCCGAGCGCGTCGACGCGGTGTTCGTGAACGCCGGGTCGTAGGTCATCAGGCCGAAGTCGTCCTCGTCGACCTTCATCTGGCGGAAGTCCATGGCACGGACGGTCCCGTCCGTGATGTCGACCTCGTAGGTCTTGCCGGTGCGGTTGTCCGTGACCGACAGCGTGTCCTTGGCGGTGGCTACCGATCCCGCCTGGCCGTCGCCGGCCTGGGTCTCCTCGCTCATGCACTTGAGTCTACGCTGCGCGCATGGGCCGCCTGCGGGTCAGCGTCTGCGCGCCATCCGCCGCGGCCCGGACCGGGCACGGACGCGTTTGGGACCGCGGTCTGGCCGAGCTCGGCCCGCTGGTCCGCGTGGTCTCGCGGCGGCCGGACGTGTGGCTGGCGGACGGGCACGGCGAGCTGCCGGAGACCGATCGGCCGGTCGTGGCGGTGGTGCACGAGGCGCCGTGGGAGGACCCGCGCACCGTCCCGCACCTGCACCCGGAGTTCGTGGCGGCGATGCGGGCGCGGCTCGACGCCGTCTGCGCCCGCGCGGCGCGGATCGTGGTCCCGTCGGCCGCCGGCCGAGCGCAGCTGCACTTCGACGCGGTCGACGTCGTGCCCTACGGCGTCGACGCCGGCGTCTTCCGGCCTGGCGCGGCGCGCGGCAGCCACGTGCTGTTCGTCGGCACCGCGCACCCGCGCAAGAACGTCGAGGCGCTGCGCGAGGCGTGTGCCGCGCTCGGCCTGGAGCTGCGCGCCGTCCTCGCCCCGCCCGCCGACCGGCCCGACGCGCTGGAGCTCTACGACCGCGCGGTCCGCGCGCCCGTGGTCGTCGCCGACGCGCCGGTGGACGCCGACCTCGCGCGCGAGATGGCCTCGGCGGCGGTGTTCTGCCTGCCGTCGTTCTCCGAGGGCTTCGGGCTGCCGGCGCTCGAGGCGATGGCGTGCGCGACGCCGGTCGTCGTCGGCGACGGCGGGGCGTTGCCAGAGGTCGTCGGCGACGCGGGCATCGTCTGCGCGCCGGAGCCGGACGCGATCGCCGACGGGCTGCGGCGCGCGCTGGCCGATCCGGAGCTCGGCGAGCGCGGCCGGGCGCGCGCGCTGCAGTTCCCGTGGCGGCGCACGGCCGAGGGCTGGCTTGCGGCGCTGCGCCGTGCGGTTGAATCTGCGCGGTGACGACGCTCGCGCTCGAGGCGTGCCCGGCGTGCGGGGCACGCGACGCCGAGGCAGCCGAGCTCGGGCTGCGGCGCTGCGCGGCGTGCGGAATGGTCTACGCGCCGGCGTACGCGGATCCCGGCGAGGTCTTCGTCGAGGGCTACTTCGAGGGCGGCGCGGGCTCGTACGGGATCGACACCGCGCACCCGCGTTTCCAGGCGTTCATGGCAGAGGTCTGTGCTCGGCGCTGCGCGTTCATCGAATCCGAGACGCCCGTCGGCTCGCTGCTGGACGTCGGGGGCGCGGAGCCGATGCCCGAAGCGGCGCAGCTCGCCCGGTCGCGGGCGCCCGGCGCCGACGTCCGCACCGGGCTGTCGCAGGACGTGGGGTTCGTGGAGCGGTCGTTCGACGTCGTGTGCGCGTTCCACGTGCTGGAGCACATGCCCAACGCGCGCACGTTCCTGCGCGGGCTGGCCCGGTTCGCGCGGCCCGGCGGGCTCGTGGTGGTCGAGACGCCGAACTACGCGTCACGGCTGCGGCGCGTGCAGGGCGAGCGCTGGCTGCACCTGCGCCCGCTCGAGCACCTCGTGCACTTCACGCCCGACACGATGCGCGCCGCCTTCGCCGGCGCCGGGCTCGAGCCGCTGCGCGTGACGACCCCGACGTGGATCGTCGCCGAGCACACGCGCGACGAGCTCGCCGCCGAGCTGGCCCTGGCGCGGGTGCCGCGGGCGCTCGCTCCGCTCGTCGAACGGATGTACCGGCGCCGCGGCGTGGGCGCCGTCGTCCTCGCGGCGGGGAGGGTCGATGGCTGACGACCGCCCGCACGGCGGGCTGCGGCGGCTGACCGCGCGCGGGGCGCTCGTGAACGGGGCGTTCCTGGCATTCCTCTCGCTGCTGAACCTCGTACGCAGCTTCATCCTCGCCCACGAGCTGACGCGCGAGGACTACGGCATCTGGGGCGTGATCCTGATCTCGCTCGGCACGCTGCTGTGGCTCAAGCAGGCCGGGGTCGGCGACAAGTACATCCAGCAGGACGACACCGACCAGGAGGAGGCCTTCCAGCGCGCCTTCACGCTCGAGGCGATGTTCATGGGCCTGTTCGCGCTGCTGCTCGCGGCGGCGATCCCTGTGATCGCGCTGCTCTACCACCGCAGCGACCTGATCCCGCCGTCGGTCGTCCTGATGGGCCTGTTCCCGGCGATGGTGCTGCAGGCGCCGCTGTGGGTGTTCTACCGGCGCATGGACTTCGTCCAGCAGCGGCTGATCCAGGCGGTCGACCCGATCGTGGGCTTCGTCGTCGCCGTTGCCTTGGCGCTCGCCGGCGCCGGCTACTGGTCGTTCGTCGGCGGCGCGCTGGCCGGCACCTGGGCGTCGGCGATCGTCGCGGTCGTCCGGTCGCCGTATCGGCTGCGGTTCCGCTACGACCGCGGCACGCTCGGCCGCTACGCCACGTTCTCGTGGCCGCTGGTGCTGGCCGGCGCGGCCGGGATCGTCACGGCGCAGGGCTCGATCATCACCGCCAACGCGCACCTCGGCATCGAGGCGGTCGGCGCGATCACGCTGGCCGCGGCGGTGTCGCAGTTCTCCGACCGCCTCGACCAGATCGTCACCGGGACGATCTATCCGGCGATCTGCGCGGTCGCAGACCGCACGGCGCTGCTGCACGAATCGTTCGTGAAGTCCAACCGGCTCGGGCTGATGTGGGCGGTGCCCTTCGGCCTGGGGATCACCTTGTTCGCGAGCGACCTCGTCCACTTCGGGATCGGCGACCGCTGGGTGCCGGCGATCGTGCTGCTGCAGTGGTTCGGGGTGACGGCGGCGCTGAATCACCTGGGCTTCAACTGGGACGCGTACTTCCGCGCGCGCGGCGACACGCGCCCGATCGCGGTGATGTCGGTTGCCGCGATCGTGGTGTTCCTCGCCGTCACGATCCCGCTGCTGCTGACCGACGGGCTGCGCGGCCTGGCGATCGGCCTAGCGGTCCAGGCCACGACGCTGGTCATCGTGCGCGGGTTCTTCCTGCGCCGGCTCTTCCGCGGCTTCCACCTCGGCCGCCACGCGCTGCGGGCGATCGCGCCATCAATCCCGGCGGTCGGCGCGGTCGCGCTCGCGCGCGCGATCGAGTCGGGCCCGCGCACGGAGGCCCGCGCGCTCGGCGAGCTCGCCCTCTACATCGCGGTCACGATCGCGGCCACGCTCGCCTTCGAGCGCGACCTGCTCCGCGAAGCCCGCGGCTACCTCACGCGCCCGGCGGCGGCGGGCTAGGCGTGGGCCGCGAAGCAGCCGGTGCGTTCCATCCAGGTGTGGCATAGCAACAGCAGGATGGAACGGAGTCGCGTGTGCGACGCAAAGGCGCCGAGCTCAGCGCTCTCGCTCGTGAGCCAACGCGCGTCAGTCGGCTGCGGTCGCCTCCAACAGGACGACGAGCTCGGGCGCCGCGAGCCTCGACACGCCGAGCACCGAGGTCGTGAAGCGAGTGTCGGGGCTGCCGAAGCGCTCCACGATGCTTCCCCAGTGCTTGAACAGCTCGTCGACGTCGGTCGTGTACGCGTTGAGGCGGACGACGTGGCCGAACGACATGTCAGCGGCGGCAAGCACGGCCTTGAGGTTGTCGAGGGCAAGCGCGAGCTGCGCGCCCATGTCGCCCGGATGCTGCGGCCGGCCATCGGCGTCGACCGCGTCCTGCCCGCTGCAGACGAGCTGCCGTTGGCGGCCTTCGATGAGCTGGGCCTGGTCGAAGCCCAACTTGAGCGACCACGACCACGGATTGATCGGCTTGCGTTCCATACAGAAAGACTACTAGAAGATCCTAAAAAACAACCAGCTGTCCTGAAATCAGGACGCTCTAGTATGAGTTCTGACATGGCGACCCAGCGTACATACGGCGATGGCTGCGCGATCGCCCACGCTCTCGATCTCGTCGGCGAGCGCTGGTCGCTGCTCGTGGTCCGCGAGCTGCTGCTCGGGCCGAAGCGTTTCACCGATCTCAAGCGAGGCCTCCCGAACGCGAGCCCCAACGTCATCTCCGATCGCTTGCGCGAACTCGAGCGCGCGGGCGTCGTCAAGCGCGACAAGCTCCCTCCGCCGGCGTCGTCGCACGTCTACGCGCTCACCGACTGGGGCCGTGATCTCGAGGAGATCGTCCTTTCGCTCGGGCGCTGGGCCACGCTCTCGCCAACGCTCCCGCGTGAGGACCCGATCGGCGCGGACTCGGTCGTGCTCTCGCTCAAGGGCCTGTTCGATGCCGGCGCCGCCGAGGGACTGCGGGCGACCTACGAGCTGCGACTCGGCGAGGACCGTTTCGCCATCACGGTGTCCGATCAGAGGATCGACATCACTCGTGGCAGCGCCGACCGACCAGATGCGACGATCGACGCCGATCCCGGCACATTCTTCGCCGTCCTGAGTGACGGCCGCTCAATCGCCGATGTGCAGCGCGGAGGGGAGATGACGATCGAAGGCGACATCGACGTCGTCGAGAACCTGATGCGGCTCTTCCCGCGCCCGGCGGCGGCGCGCTAGCGCCGCTCCCATTTCGACCGTAGGTTCCGGCCGAAACGCTTCGCCCGGCGCGCCGTGGTCGTGTTCTTCGCGCGCTTGGCCAGGGCCGATCCCATTTCCGCGAGGTGCTGGTCGGCCTGCGCCGCGGGGAACGTCGTGGTGACGGCGCGCTCGGCGATGTGGGCGACCTCCGGCGCGTCGAGGAAGCGGCGGCCGTCGGGCGTGTCGAGCACGATGCCGTCGAAGATGTGCGAGCGCGTCTCCTCCTCGACGCGGCGGACCTTGCCGAGCTCGACGCCGTCGGAGGAACGCACGACCGTCCCGCGCCGCAGCGCGTGGTACGAGATCGCGTGCCCGTCGTCCAAGGCCTACGACGTGATCAGGGCCGTCGCGGCGGCGACCGCAACCAGCAAGACGGAGATGCCCATGACGCCCCGCGCGGCGCTCTTCGTGGCCGGGAACGTCTCGCTGCGCAGACCGATGAACCCGAGCGTCACGGCCCACAGCGCCAGGATGCCGCCGCAGATGTAGAACGGCGTCTTCGACGGCTCGTGGTCATCGACAGCGAGGACGACGGTGGCGATGTGGTGCAGCATGGGCCGCGAATCTATCAGCGCAGGAAGGCAGTCAGCCGCGGCACGAAGTCGGCGGCCTCCTGGAAGAAGAAGCCGTGCGCCGCGTCGGGGTACGCGATGAGCTTCGCGTGCGGGATGGCGGCGGCCAGGTGGCGCTGGTTGGCGATCGGCAGCAGGCCGTCGAGCTCGCCGCCGCCGACGAGCGTGCGGGCCCGCAGCGCGCGGATCTTCGCGCCGTCGGGATCGCTGCCGGCCATCCACTGCGCGCACGCGGCGAGCTGCGCGGTGATGATCGCGGGCGGCGCGATCGGCTTGAGGTCGAACCGCATGAGCAGGTCCGCGATGTAACGGTCGCGGGCCTCGATCTGGTCGGGCGGGAACAGGTCGGGCAGCAGGGCGGCGGCGTCGCCGGAGCTCAACGCCGTCAGCGCGGCGGCGTCCGGCAGCGTCGCCTTGCCGTCGCCCGGCGCGGTCGCCATCAGCACGAGCCTGCGCAGCCGCTTCGGATATTCGACCGCGAGGCTCTGCGCGATCATGCCGCCCATCGACCAGCCGACCACGTCGGGGCGGCGCAGGCGCAGCGCGTTGATGAACCGCGCGGTGTCCTG
>VAYD01000026.1 GCA_005883905.1 Actinomycetota bacterium | reverse complement strand
CGCGTTCCCGTCTCCCGCGACGTGCACCTGCTCCTGCGCGAGCAGTCGCTGAAGCTGCCAGCCGAAGAACCGCGCCGCGTACTTCGGGCGTCTCTCCTCGTTGCGCATGAACCACGCCGTCACCGGGTCGTCGTGGAACGCGCGCGCGAGCATCGCCGCCAGCTGCGGCACCTCGTCGCCGCGCGCGGGACGGACCTCCATGGCAGGATGGTTCCATGCCCGAGGGCGCGAGGGTCATCACCATCGACGAGGTCGAGCCGCTGCCTGTCGTGGGCGGCGAGCTGCAGTGGCATCCGCTGCGCCACACGCTCGGGATCCGCGCGTTCGGGATGAACGCGTACACCGCGGCGAAGGCGGGCGACCTCGTCGTCGAGGAGCACACCGAGGAGTCGATGGGGCACGAGGAGGTCTACGTCGTGCTCGCCGGCCGCGCGACGTTCACGCTCGACGGCGAGGAGTTCGACGCGCCGACCGGGACGGTCGTGCACCTGGCCGATCCGAAGGTCAAGCGCGTGGCGCGCGCCGCCGAGGCCGGCACGCGCGTGCTGGCGGTCGGCGGCCCGCCCGGCGCCGCGTTCGAGCCCTCGCCCTGGGAGCCGGCGTTCCGCGCAGAGGCGCTGGCGCGCGCCAGTGACCCGGAAGGCGCCGTCGCGATCGTGCGCGAGGCACTCGCGCAGTACCCGGACAACCCGAGCATGCTCTACAACGCCGCGTGCTTCGAGGCGCTCGCCGGGCACCACGACGACGCGATCGGACACCTCGAGCGCGCGATCGAGCTGCGCCCCGACGCGCTCGCCTGGGCTCAGACCGACGACGACCTCGCGTCGCTGCGCGAGCGGCCCGACTTCCCGGCAGGCTGAGTCACCACACCGGGCGAGCACGCCCGGCCATCGCCTCTTCGAGCGCACTCGTCGCCCCGACCGGCGAGACGTTCACGCTGATGAACCCGGGCGCGTCGGAGTTCGGGGCCGTCGTGTGCGCGCCGGCGGCGATCCAGGCGACTGTCGGCGGCGAGTCGTTCCCGCCGCCGTGGGCGACCTAGACGCGGACCGCGGCGAAGTCGTAGGCCACGCCGGTCAGCTCCTCGGAGACCTCCCACAGCCTGCGCGCCGACTCCTCGTCGCGCGCCGCGCCCGACATGCCCACGAGCTGCGGATGCCCGCGCTGCTCGAGCACGCCGTCGGGGCCGACGTACGAGCCGCCCGGGATGTCCTCCGTCGCCGCGTAGAGCGTCGGCAGCGCTCCCATCGCGGCGGACTGCGCGAACAGGTGGTTGCCCAGGCCCATCAGCTGGTCCTGGATCGACTGCGTGTGGAACTGGAGATTCGTGGCGGCGTAGCCCGGGTGCGCGCCGACGCTGCGCAGCGGCGAGCCCGCTGCATCGAGGCGCCGCTGCAGCTCCTGCATGAACAGCAGGTTGGCGAGCTTGGACTGGCCGTAGGCCATCCAGCGCTGGTAGTGGCGCTCGGACATCAGGTCGCCGAAGTTCATGCGCCCGAACCGGTGCGCGCCGGAGGAGACCGTCATCACGCGGTCGCCGATGCGCCCGAGCAGCAGGCCGGTGAGCGCGAAGTGCCCGAGGTGGTTCGTGCCGAGCTGCGTCTCGAAGCCGTCCGCGGTTGTGGACCGTGGCACCGCCATCACCCCGGCGTTGTTGATCAGCACGTCGACGTCGCCGTCGAGCTCGGACGCGAACGCGCGGACCGACGACAGGTCGGCGAGGTCGAGGCGGCGCACGTCGAAGTCGCCGTCGAGCTCGGCGACCGCGTGCTCGCCCTTCGCGATGTCGCGGCAGGCCACGACGACGCGCGCCCCCGCGGCGCCGAGCGCGCGCGCGGCCTCGAGCCCGATGCCGCTGTTGGCGCCCGTGACGACGAACGTCCGGCCGTCCTGCCGCTGCATGTCCTGCGTCGTCCACTTCATGGCGCCGATCATCGCAGCGGCGGACATGCCACGATGACCACGTGGCCGAAGACGCCCCGCAGCTGCCGCCCGTGGACAGCACCGCCCTGCTCGGCCCGACCGTGATCGAGGCTGCAGTCGGCGCGCTGGCGCAGCGCAACCAGCACCACTTCGAGCAGATGGACGAAGGCGAGCGCGCCCAGGCGCTCGAGACCTGGCGCGGGCTGGCCGGCGACGTGCTCGCCGCTGCGCACCAGGCGCTCTTCGGCGGCCTCCCGCAGCCCAACCGCGCGATCCTCGTCTTCGAGGACGGCGGCGGCGAGGAGATCGCGGTGCACGCGTCGTTCACTCCCCAGCTGCAGGACCTCGGCGACGGTCAGGTCCAGGGCACGCCCGCGCAGATCACGGCGCTGACGCTGCTCGAAGGGCTTCAGTCCGAAGGCGAAGAGCAGCAGCCCTGAGTCCGACCGCGTTCCTCGACCTGCTGGAGCCGGACGATCGGGAAGCGGTCGAGCAGGCCGGCTCGATCCGGCGCTACACGCGCGGCGACGTCCTCTTCCACCAGGGCGACGACCCCGGCGCGGTGCTGATCGTGCGCGCCGGGCGGATCAAGATCACGGTGATCACGCCCGACGGGCACGACGTCATGCTCGGCTTCCTCGGCCCCGGGGCGGTGCTGGGCGACCTGGCGGCGATCGACGGGGCGCCGCGCTCGACGACGGCCACCGCGGTCGACACCGTCGAGGCGCTCGGCGTGCCGATGCTCAGGTTCCGCGACCTGCTGCACTCGCGCCCGCCGATCGTGCACGCACTGATGCGGTTCTCGGCCGAGCGCCTGCGCGCCGCCGACCGCCAGCGCGTCGAGTTCGCCGCCTACGACGTGCTCGGCCGGGTCGCGCGGCGCATCGACGAGCTCGCTCAGTCCGGCACCGAGACCGACGAGGGCATCGAGATCGACACCGGGCTCAGCCAGGAGGATCTCGCCGCCTGGACCGCCGCCTCGCGCGAGGCGGTCAGCAAGGCGCTCGGCGCCATGCGCACGCTCGGATGGATCGAGACGCGCCGGCGCGTGATCGTCGTGCGCGACCGCGCCGCGCTGCGCCGCCACGCCGGGTTGTGAACGAGTCCACATTCGGACGTGGCAGACATCGCAGACACGCCGCTTGACCCGGCGTAGGTTCAACAGCGTTCTCTCAGTCACCACCAAGGAGCCCGTTCCATGCATACCACCCCCGAGAGCAGACGCGGCAACGGCAAGCGCCCCGGTAAGCGCGCCAAGCGCGCCTGAGCGCGGAGGCTGAGGGCCGCTACGGCCGCCGGTGCGGCCACACGTACTCGACCGGTTCCCGGCATGGAGGCCGGGAGCCGTCGAGATCACAGCGCGGCGAGGACCTCCTCGTCATGCGTCTTCGGCGACACCTTCTCGATGACGTGGGCAACCACGCCGTCCTCGCCGATCACGAACGTCGAGCGCTGAGCACCCCAGTAAGTCCGGCCGTACATCGACTTCTCGGCCCAGATGCCATACGCGTCGCACACGGCATGGTCCTCGTCGGCCAGGAGCGTGAAGTTCAGCATCTGGCCGTCGTGGAACTTCTTGACGGCCTTGACGGGATCGGGTGAGACGCCGAGCACCGTGACGCCGGCCTTCGTGTAGTCGGGCAGGTGGTCGCGCACGCCGCAGGCCTGCGTGGTGCAGCCCGGAGTGTTGGCCTTGGGATAGAAGTAGAGGACGACCTTGCCGCCGCGCAGGTCGCTGAGGCGGGGGCCATGTCGCCGGGATGGATCATGGCCCCATCCTGTCAACGCGGCTACGCGGGCGGCGTAACACCCAGCCCCTGCAGGATTCGCTCGAGGTCGACACCCGTCAGCCCGTTCGTCAGGTTGATCCCGAGGCTGTTGAGCAGGTTCTGCAGGTCGGTGTCGGCCACGTTCAGGCCGAGGCCCTGTAGGACGCTCTGCAGCGACGACAGCGACGTGATGGCGCCCCCGCCCGCGAGCGAGCACAGCAGGTCGCCGAGCAGGCCCTCTCCCCGAACCGCCGTGATCGTGACCTCGACCGGATCGCTCCTCGTCGCCCCGTACAGGTCGACATTGAGCCCGAGCAGGTCCAGATGCAGCGGCCCGAGGACCAGGTCGAGCACCTGACACGCGCCCGGTTGCTGGGCCGCCTGTGCCACCGGCGAGTGCGCCGCCATCACGCGCAACGGTCGCCCGTCGAGCTTGCGGTTCATCGCCGCGGCCACGCGCGGGAACACGACCCGGGCACGGCTCAGCGCGCAGAACAGGTTGCCGAGGATCGCGCCCCGCGTGGCGTACACCTCGAGGTTGATGGGGCTCGTGTCCACGTGCGCCCCGAGCAGGCTGAGATGCAGCTGCTGCAGGCTGAGGATCAGGATGTTGCAGCGCTGCCCCTGCTGCGCCGCCGACACGCGGAAGCGAACCGCCGCGCTGTCCCTCTGCACCTGGGTGCCGGATTTGAGCGTCCCGGTTACGACGCCGGTCGCGTTGAGCGTCTTGCCGCGCGCATAGAAGCGCGTGATCTTGGCCTTGATCGAGAGGGTGCTCGTCGCCGCCTGCGACGCCGTCGGCGCCACGAGTCCGGCGAGCACCAGGGCAGAGGCAAGCGCGAGCAGCAGCATGCGATGCCGCATCTCGTCCATCTCCTTCATGGTTGAGGTGGGTCCCTGCCGGCGGCGGGATTACCCGGACCTCGCCCACTGCTACTGGGTCCGCAATCCGGCTTGTTGGTGGCCGGACCCGGCCGGCGTCACTTCAGCAGCCGCGAGAGACGCCGGTCCTTGAGCACGCGCCCGCCCGTCTGGTCGTGCGGGCAGTAGCACATGACGTAGTCCTCGTAGTGGACCGCCTCGATCGTCGTTCCGCAGCGCGGGCACGGCTCGCCCTGGTGGCGGTGGACCTGCAGCGGCAGCGGCAGCTTGTCGGGGATCGGGAGCTGCACGACCTCCTCGTAGTGGCGCAGCGTGCCGTCGAGGACGTCGCGGATCGCGGTTCGCAGTGTCTCGTCCTGCTCGTCGGTGAGGTCGTTCGCGCGTTCGAACGGCGAGAGCTGCGCGGTCCACAGGATCTCGTCGACCCACGAGCGCCCGATGCCGGCGATCACGCGCTGGTCGCGCAGGACCGAGTGCAACGGCCGCGCGCCCTGGGCGGCAAGCCGTTCGCGCAGGTCCTCCGGCGGCTCGGGCCACGCGTCGGGGCCGAGCGTCGCCAGCGCCGGGTCGTCCTCGAGCTCGGGGGCACGCAGGACCTTGACCCATGCGGCCTGCTTCGTGCCGAACTCGCGCAGGCGCAGCTCCCGGGACCCACCGCCTCCGGCGGCGTGTGCCCCCCCGCCGGCGATGCGGATCAGCAGGCGCGACGTGCGGTCGCGCAGCGACGCGCGCTTGTCGTAGAGCTGCAGGCGCCCGGCGGACATGAGGTGCACGAGCACGGCGAGCTCGCCTTCGACGGCGATGACGAGGTGCTTGCCGCGGCGGCGGATGTCCTCGATCGTGCGCCCGTCGAGCGCGTGCAGCGGCGGGTCGAACGTCTTGAGCGCGTTGATGCCGGGCGCCATCGTCGACTCGATCTCGGCGCCCGCCAGCGCCTCGTGCAGCCGGCGCGCGGTGATCTCGACCTCGGGGAGCTCGGGCACCCCGCCGATGCTACGCGAGCCGGTCGAGCTCCCTGGGACGCAGCAGCACGATCAGCTCGCCGCGGTGGCCGTCGAGCCGCACGCCCGCGATGCCGCCCTTCTTCATGTCGATCCGGCCACCGGTCAGGTCGTACACGACCTGGGAGAAGTCAGGCTCGTGGCCGACGACGAGGACCCGCTCGTCGGCGTGCAGCAGCTCGAGCGCGTCGTCCGCGGTGAAGCCCTGGCGCAGCGGCTCGTGGTCGATCGGTTCGCCGCCGAGCGCCTCGCACGCGAGCTTCGCGGTGTCGCGGGCTCGGACCTTGGGCGAGGTGTAGACGGCATGGAACGCGACCTCGAGGGCTGCGAGCGCGCGGCCCGCCGCGCGCGACTGGCCCTCCCCGCGCTCGGTCAGACGGCGCTCGTCGTCGGCCGCCGAGCCGTGCGGCTCGGCCTCGCCGTGGCGCAGCAACCAGAGCTGGCGTGCCATTGCCTCACCGTAACTTCTCGGCGTAGGTTTCGTCATCGAGACATGCTCCGCCGGCGGCACGCGCCTGCGCCTGTCGCTGCGCTAGCGATAGGCGCGGATCGGCGGCCCGCGGAAGACGGTGCCGTCGGGGGCCGTCCACTCGACGCGGAAGCGGCGGCCGGAGCGGTAGCCGGTGCTCACGCGCCAGTAGCCGCGCGCGTTGGTCGTCACCGGGCGCAGCTTGTGGAACGGCTTGTGACGGTCGGCGACGAAGATCACCGCGGTCGTCGGACCGGCCGCGGGCCGCACGAGGCCCCAGAGCGACACGCGCGAGCCGCTGCGCTTGGCCGCCAGCGGCAGGCGGAACGACTGCATCGCCGGCTTCGGCTTGCCCGCCGAGGTCAGGAGGCCGGATTCGAAGCCGCTGTAGCGGGCGATGCGCGGGCCGGGCCGCGGCCGGTCGTCGCGCAGGAGGTACTGCGAGAACGCCACGACGCGCGGGTTGTTGTAGGCGATGCGCTCGCTGATCGCCTGGTACTCGGCCTGGCGGGCGAGCGACACGCCCATCAGCGGGTCCGGCTTGCTCTGGATGCCGAACTCCGTCAGCCAGATCGGCATGCGCTCGGCGATCCGCCCGGCGCGGGCGGCGCGATCCAGCGCGCGCGTCAGGCGGCTCAGCACGCCGATCGTCACGTCGTTGGGGCCGGGCGGCCGGTAGAAGGGCCCCTTGCGCGTCGTGTACGCGTGGTGCGCGTACCCCGCCGCCGGCAGCGCCTTGCACCTGCCCGCGGCGCGGTAGTGGCTGTTCAGGCACAGCACGCCGCGCAGGAACGTCAGCGGCGCGACCGCCTTGCCCGTGCCGCGCGGCGCGGTCTCGCCGAACAGCACCGGCGTCTTGGAGCCGACGGCGCCGAAGCCGCGGACCGCCGCGAAGTAGAGGTTGCGGTAGAGCTTCGGCGAAACCGGCTTGTGGCGCGACGAGTACTGCGGGCGCAGGAAGTCCGGGTGGTTGGGCTCGTTCCAGATCGAGTACGTCGTGACCGCGTCGCCGAAGTGCTTGGCCACGGCCATGACGAACATCCGGAACTCGTTGGGGCTCGGGCGCGTCACCTGGTCGCGCGCGCCGTTGGTCGCCCAGCGCGGCACCGGGCCGCTCAGCGTCAGCAGCACACTCCAGCCGCGAGCCTTGGCCTCGTCGATCACCGGCTGGTAGCGCGACCAGTCGTACGCCGACGGATCGGTCGCGTCGAACGCGGGCTTCACGCGCGACTTCGTCGAAGGCGCGACGTCGCGCCAGTACATGACGAGTCGGATCGAGTGCACGCCGAACGAGGCGACGTCGTTGAACGCCGTCTCGCGCATCGCGGGGTCGAGGAAGTCGCGGGGCGCCTCGAAGCTCGTGGTCTGGCCGTGCGACGCCACGGCCGAGCCGGCGGGCGCAAGCAGGGCGGCGGCGAGCACCGTGAACAGCAGCAGTCGGCGATGCATGGGGGCTAGCACTCCCCTTCCCAACACCGCCTCAGGGCACACGTTGCGCCCGATCAGATACCTTCGAGTAGGTATGTCATTGCGCGACACGCTGCTCGACACGGCGATCGATCGCTTCGCCGAGCACGGGCCCGGCACGAGCTTCGACGCGATCGCGGCTGATGTCGGCGTCACGAAGGGCGCGCTGTACCACCACTTCGGGTCCAAGGACGGGCTCGTCGAGGAGGTCTACAAAGAGGCGATTCGCCGCCACGCCAACCGCGTGATGGAGGCCAGCGCGGCGGGCGATGGGCGCACGCGCCTGCTCGCGCTCGTCGACTCCAGCGCCCGGCTCTACTCCTCGCGGACGCCCTTCTACCGCCTGCTCACCACGCTGCACCTCGAAGCCGGCACGAACCGCCGCCACCTCGAGGACATCGCGCGCCGTGTCCAGCGCCGGCTGCGCCAGCACATGATCGAGCTGGTCCGCATCGGGCAGGCCGACGGCTCGATTCGCGGCGATCTCGATGCGGAGGCGGTCGGCTTGACCGTCAACGCGGCGCTCGAAGGCCGCAGCGGCGCTGGGTCGTCAAGTTCCGACACCTCCTGGAGGACATCCTGTGATCGACTTCACCACGCCGCCCGAGCTCGAGGAGCTGCTCGAGCGCATCCGCGCCTACATCGCGCAGGACGTCCTGCCGGCCGAGTCGGAGATCGAGGACCCGCACGACATCCTCTCCAGCTGGCACGTCGTCGAACGCCTGCGCGACCGCGCGCGCGAGCTCGGCATCTACACGCCGCACCTGCCCGAGGACTGGGGCGGGCTCGGCATCGGCGTGCTCGGCATGTCGCTGATCTCGCAGGAGTGCGGGGTGAGCGGGCTGGCGTCCCTGGGCCTCAACGCGATGGCGCCCGACGAGGGCAACATGCACACGCTGCTGATCGCCGGCAGCGACGAGCAGAAGGAGCGCTTCCTGCGCCCGCTCGCCGAGGGCGCGATCCGCTCGTGCTTCGCCATGACCGAGCCCGACGTGGCGAGCAGCGACCCGACGAACCTGCAGACGACCGCCATGCGCGACGACGGCGCGTGGGTCATCAACGGGCGCAAGTGGTGCATCACCGGCGCCAACGGCGCGGCGTTCGGCATCGTCGTGGCGAAGACCGGCGACGACGAGGCCAAAGGCCATCGCAACTACTCGCTGATCCTCGTCCCGACCGACACGCCCGGATGGGAGGTCGAGCGCGACCCCGAGTGGATGGGCTCGCATTCGCCCGGCGGCCATCCGATCATCCAGCTCAACGACGTCCGCGTGCCGGCCGAGAACCTGCTCGGCGGCGAGGGCGAGGGCTTCGTCATCGCGCAGAAGCGCCTGGCGGGCGGGCGGCTCGCGCACGCGATGCGCTGGATCGGGGTCGCGCAGCGCGCGCTGGACCTGAGCGCGAAGCGAACGCTCGAGCGCGAGACGTTCGGAAAGCACCTCGCCCGTCACCAGATGATCCAGGCGTTCCTGGCCGACAGCGCGATCGACCTCTACGCCTCGCGGCTGATGGTCCTGCACGCGGCGTGGAAGGTCGAGCACGGCCTCCCGCATCGCCAGGAGGTCGCGATGGTCAAGACGTTCGTCTCCGAGGCGTTCGGCCGGATCGCGGACCGCGCGGTGCAGATCCACGGCGCCGCGGGCATCGCGATGGACCTGCCGATCGCGCGGATCTATCAGGATGCACGCGCAGCGCGGATCTACGACGGCGCCAGCGAGGTGCACCGGATGACGATCGCGCGCGAGCTGCTGAAGCTCGCGATGAACGGAGAATCGACAAGGCAGGCCTGCGGCGCCCTGTAGAAAGCGAGCCGGATGCGAGCGACACCATCAAAAGCGCCCGGACGGCGGCAAGGGGTATGACTCCCATCGACATCGCCCCCGACGACATCGTCCGCACTCGCGAGGAGGGAGAGGCCAACGAGCGCGAGCCGCTGCTGGTACTCGAGCCGCTCAAGGACTTCCTCGACGAGCACGGCCTCGGGTCGGGCGAGCTGCACGTCGAGCCCGTCGGCGACGGCCACTCGAACGTGACCTATGCGATCAGGCGCGACGACGGCAGCGAAGTCATCGTCCGCCGCCCGCCGCGCGGCCCGCTGCCGCCGAGCGCCCACGACGTCCTGCGCGAGGCGCGCGTCCTCGGGGCGGTGCACGGCGAGGCACGCGTCCCGAGGGTGCTCGCGGTCTCCGAGGGCGACGTGATCGGCTGCCCGTTCTACGTCATGGAACGCGTGGAGGGCCACGTGATCACGACGGCGCTGCCGCCGGAGCTCGACACCGTCGCGGACCGCCGGCGGATGGGCGAGGAGCTCGTCGACGCGCTGGTCGAGGTCCACGCGATCGACTGGCAGGCTGCTGGGCTGGAGGGCTTCGGCAAGCCGACCGGTTATCTCGAGCGCCAGCTCAAGCGCTTCCTCGGCCTGTGGGATCACAACAAGACGCGGGAGATGCAGGCGGTCGAGACCGT
>VAYD01000551.1:1428-2691 GCA_005883905.1 Actinomycetota bacterium | reverse complement strand
CGCGCGTACCAGAGCTCGCAGCCCGTGATTGCCAGCAGGCCGCGCGCGAGCGGGTAGCCGCGCGGGTCGAAGAGCACCACCGCGCCGACCTCGCTGTCGAGCGCGCGCAGCAGGCGGCGCGCCTGCAGCGTGGCGAGCGCGTCGGCGAACTCGCCGGGAAGGCGGCTCTGCGTCGTGTACGACATGCGCGGGGGGTCGACCGCGGCGACGCCGTCGGCGCGCTGGAGGTCGCGCGCCGGATGGTTGGCCGGGAGCGCCTCGAACGGCTCGGGGAGCAGGAGGACCACCAGCACCCGCGTGACGATATTGCGTCAACTCTGTGACGCCGCCCGTCGCGGCGCGATCTGCGCGGGAGGCTCCGGCGATGCATCCCAATCGACTCCTGCTCGCCGCGCTCGCCGTGTCAGTCGCGGCCTTCGCCACGCCCGCTCACGCCGGCACGGTGATCGTCAAGCTCTCCCCGCATGCAGCTCACCGGCGCCTCGCCCAGGCGGGGATGGGGCGCACGATCGCCGCGATCGCCGGGACGGGGGCGCGGCTCGTGCAGGTGTCGGGCGACCCGGCAGCCGTCGCAGCACGGCTGTCGCACACCCGCGGCGTGCGCTGGGCCGAGCCCAACTACGCCATCCGCGCGCTCGGGGTCCCGAACGATCCCCAGTGGCGCGCGCTCTACGGCGTGCAGCGGATCGGCGCGCCGGCGTTCTGGGACGCGCACGCGCTCGGCAGCTTCCCGTCCGTCGGTGGCGTGCCGGTCGGCATCGTCGACACCGGCATCGACGCGGGGCACGAGGACCTCGCGGGCAAGGTGCGCGCCTGCGGACGGCGTGGTCACCGACGGCGACTGCGCCGACAGCGAGGGCCACGGCACGCACGTGGCGGGCACGATCGGGGCCCTTGCGAACAACCGCGCCGGCGTCGCGGGCGTGGCGTTCAACTCGCCGCTGATCGTGTGCCGCGCGCTCGGCGGCGCGGATGGATCGGGCACCGTGGCCGACGTCGCCGCGTGCATCCGGTGGGCGCACGTCCGCGGCGCGAAGGTGATCTCGATGTCGCTCGGCGGCCCTGCGTCGCGCACCCTGGCGGAGGCGGCGAAGACGGCCTACGCCCGCGGCGGGCGCTCCGGGTCGCTGCTGGTCGCCGCCGCGGGCAACGACGGCGACGGCACGACCGAGTACCCGGCCGGGCTCGACCAGGTCGTGTCGGTCGCGGCGACCGACGCCACGGACAACGTCGCGCCGTTCTCCAACCAGAACCCCGACGTCG
>VAYD01000551.1:0-1256 GCA_005883905.1 Actinomycetota bacterium | reverse complement strand
GGTGAATCTGGCGTCCGTGCCGGCTCGCTGAGCGCCCGCCGCCTCGAGGATCGCGTCGATCGTGGCGCCGATGGCCGGGTGGCCCTCGGCGCCGCGGCGGCAGACGATGAAGAGGTGGCGCGCCGCGGGCTCGCCGCGCAGGCGGCGGATCACGACGCCCGCAGGCGGGAGGTCCTGCGCCAGGCGCGGGACGACCGCGACGCCGAGCCCCGCGCTGACCATCGCCATGATCGCCGTCCAGTCGTGCGATCGGTGCGCGATCTTCGGGGTGAAGCCCGCGACGGAGCACGAGACCCGGATCACGTCCTCGCAGGACCATCCGACCGGCGGCGCGATCCATGGCTCCAGGGCGAGGTCCGAAAGCTCGGTGTCGCGTCCGGCAAGCGCGTGATCGACGGGCAGCGCGACGTCGAGCACGTCGCGCATCAGGTCGAAGCGCGCGAAGCGCTCGTCGTCGCTGCCCGGTGCGCCGGAGTGCTCCATCGAGATGCCGACGTCCAGGTCACCGCGCGCGATCGCGTCGAACACCTCGGGCGACTCGACGTCGCGGATCACGAGCTCGAGGCCGGGGCTGGCCTGGCGCAGCCTGGCGACCGCGGGCACGACGAGCCCGCGGATCGCGGTCGAGAAGGCGCCGACCCGGACGTTGCCGACCGCGCCGCCGGCCAGCGCCGCGAGCGTGGCGTCCATGCGCTCGACCTCGGAGAAGAGCGTGTCGGCGTGCGCGAGGACAGCGGTTGCCGCGGGCGTCAGCCGGACCGTGCGCCCGTTGGGCTCCAGCAGCGGCTGCCCGACCTCGCGCTCGAGGACCGCGAGCTGCTGCGAGACGGCCGATGGAGTGAGGTGCAGCGCGTCGGCCGTCGCGGCGATCGTGCCGCGATCGGAGAGCTCGCGCAGCGTGCGCAGCCGGCGCAGGTCGACCATGCAGCAAAGCTTATGGGTTGTGACCAGAATGTCGAATCGCTCTGGCGGGTTGAGCACGCGACCATGGCTGTATGCCCACCCGCCATGTCCTGCTCGCCGTCGCGATCATGATCGTCTGGGGCGTCAACTTCGTGGTGATCCACGTCGGGCTGGCCGACTTCCCGCCGCTGCTGTTCGTCGCGCTGCGGTTCACGCTCGTGGCGTTCCCGGCGGTGCTCTTCGTGCGGCGTCCCGATGTCGAGCTGCGCTGGCTGTTCGGGGTCGGCGTCTTCATGTGCCTCGGGCAGTTCGCGCTGCTGTTCGTCGCGATGGACCAGGGACTGCCCGCCGGG
>VAYD01000025.1 GCA_005883905.1 Actinomycetota bacterium | reverse complement strand
GAGCAGACGCGCGAGCAGGTCAGGGCGGCGCTCGCCCGCGCGCCCGAGGTCCCCGAGCGGACCTGTCCGCACTGCGGCGAGGTCCGGCGGACCAGCTACGAGCACTGTCCCGCCTGCGGCGAGTCGTACTTCACCAAGCGGCGCCGCTTCTCCCGCCGCACGCGGCGCGCGCTCGTGGCGGGCACGGTCGCGCTCATCGCGGCCGTCCTCGGCATCGGCGGCGTCCTGGTCGGTCACCAGGGACACCGCAACCAGGCCCGCGACAAGCAGCGCGCCGCGCGTGCGATCGCTGCCGAGCGGCGGCGCCGGGCAGTGGAGCAGCGCCCGCGCCACCTGCGCGTCGATCTTCGCGACCCGGGTCGCCGAGCGGCTGCCGCGGTGCGCCTTAGGCAACGGGGCGCGATGGTGCAGCGGCTCGAAGACGCGATCACCGCGGACGCGCGCAGCCGCGTGCGCGCCCGGCTGCTGCCGGTGCGCCGCATCAGCACGACGCACTGCCACGCGCTCGCCAACGGCGCCCCCGGCGACGAGCGCGACCTCGCGAAGCCGCTCGGGCGCTACGCGTGCGAAGCGGTTGTCGCAGCGGCGAGGAACAAGGCGCTGCTCTCGACGCTCGGCGTGCCGTTCGTCGGAACGATCGACTTCACGCGCGGGCGCCTGACGTGGTGCAAGGACAACCCGGTCGGCGCCGGCGACGTCGAGTCGGCGTACGCATTCGTCCGGCTGTCGCGGGAGTGCACCGCCGCGCGCGGTCCGGCCTTCGGTTCCGGCTATCTGCTCGAGCCTCCGAAGTCCGGCAGCCACTAGTCTGCGCCGGACGTCATGTCCGACCGCGCCGCAGCCACGCGCACGGAGCTCGCAGTGCTCGGCCTCCTGGCCTGGGGCGGCGAGTCGTCCGGCTACGACCTGCACAAGCTCGCCGGCCGGTCGGTCGGCTTCATCTGGGCGCCCGCCCGCAGCCAGTTCTACGCGGTGCTCAAGCGGCTGGACCGCGACGGCCTCGTCGACTCGCGCCGCGTCGCGCAGACCGACCGCCCCGACAAGCGGATCTTCCACTTGACCGAGACGGGGACGGCGGTGCTGCGCGACTGGCTGGATCGCGTCGAGCCGATCGATCCCGAGGACCGAGACGGGGTGCTGCTCAAGCTGTTCTTCGGCTCGTTCGGCGATCCCGAGGCCGGCCGCCGCCAGCTCGAGGACTACCGCGCCCGCGTGCAGGATCGCCTCGCGACATACCGGTCGATCGAGCGGACGTTCGACGCAGAGCCCGACGCCGAGGCGATCGGGCGGCTGCAGAGCCTGCGCCTCGGCATCGCGCTCATGCGCGCCACGCTGCGGTGGGCCGACCAGACGCTGGAGGCGCTGCCTCAGGCTGCGTCGGAGCTGCGCGCTCACGCGAAAAAGGGGTCAGTCCCCTGATTTGCACCATGCAAAAAAAGGGACAGACCCCTCATTCGCAGCATGCGAAAAAGGGGACTGTCCCCTCATTCGCACATCATGTCGGCGGCGATGAACGCGAGGGCGCTACGGACGTACTGCCTCTCCTTCACGGGAGCTGCGGAGACGTTCCCGTTCGCCCCGGGGGTGTCCGTGTTCAAGGTCGCCGGCAAGATGTTCGCGCTCTCGCGCCTGGACGACGAGCCGCTCTCGGTCAGCGTCAAGTGCGAGCCGGCCCTCGCCGAGCACCTACGCGTGACGTACGACGCCGTGACCCCGGGCTACCACCTGAACAAGCGCCACTGGAACACGGTCGTCATCGACGGGTCGCTGTCCGATCGGCTGATCAAGGACATGATCGAGGACTCCTACGACCTGGTCGTGAGCAGCCTGCCGCGAGCGCGGCAGGTGGCGCTCGGCTGGCGCGGCGACTAGTTGCCGCCCCGCAGCAGCCCGCGCTCGACGACCAGCGGCACGAGCAGGTCGCGGTAGCCGTGCTCGTCGAACAGCACGGTGACCTGGTCGCCGTCGTAGCGCTGCACGGTCCCCTCGCCCCACCGGTCGCTGGCGACGCGGGCGCCGACGGGGAACGGCACGGCGCCAGCCTTCGCCGCCCCAGGGCGGCGACGGTCGTTGTCGCACATGCCGCACGGGCCGGGGTAGTCCTGGCCGAAGTACGACAGCAGGAACGAGCGCCGGCAGCCCGTGTGCTCGGCGTAGCGACGCATCATCTCCAGGCGCGAGCGCTCGACCTCGCGCTCGCGCTCGCCCTCCGCGCGCGAGGCCGCGAGCGCATCCGGCACGTCCATCGCGCCGGTCCAGCGCACGCGCCCGTCGGCGGCCCATGCCGCAGCGCCGACGTCGACCAGGCGCGCCAGCGCCAGCGTGCCCGAGCGCGACGTCGGCTCATCGGGGCCGGCCGCCGCCAACCGCCCGGCCACGTCTGCCACTGCCGCCTCGGACACGCCGCGAGCCGTCAGGTGCCGCGCCGCGCCGACGTCCTGCGGGCGGTACAACAGCCGCGCCTCAGCGCGCTCGCCGTCGCGCCCGCCCCGGCCGAGCTCCTGGTAGTACGCGTCGAGCGACGGCGGCGCATCGGCATGCAGCACCCACCGCACGTCCGGCTTGTCGACGCCCATCCCGAACGCGACCGTGGCCGTGACGATCCGTGCCGAGCCGCCGAGGAACTCGGCCATCGCCCGGCGCCGGGCGGCCGCTCCCACCCCGGCGTGATAGAGCGTCACCTGCTCGCCGGCGGCCGCCAGCGTGTCGCGGGCGGCCTCCGCGCCCGCGTGGGTGGCGGCGTAGACGATGCCCGCGCCGCCGAGCTCGGCCGCCGCCTGCGAAGCTCGATGTGCGGCCGGTCGAAGTCACCGATCACCACCTCGGGATCGCGCAGTCCGAGCCGCCGGCAGATCTCGCGGCGCACCGGCGGCGCCGCCGTCGCGGTCAGCGCGATCCGCACGCCCGCGCCCAGCTCGTCGGCCTGCGCGCCGAGCCGCAGGTAGTCGGGCCGGAAGTCCTGACCCCACTGGCTGACGAGGTGCGCTTCGTCGACGACGAACAGCCCGGGGCGCGCGCGCCGCAGCGCCGCTCGCGTCTCGTCGTTGGCGAGCTGCTCGGGGGAGAGGAAGACGAACTCGTCGGGGCCGCATGCCTCGATGAGCGCCGCCGCCCGCGCACCGGCGGACTGCGCGGAGTTGAGCACCGTGGCCGACAGCCCGGCCGACCGCAGGTGCGCGAGCTGGTCGTCCTGCAGCGCGATCAGCGGCGAGACGACGACCGTCGGGCCGCCATGAAGCAGGGCGGCGAGCTCGTAGATCGCCGACTTGCCGCCGCCGGTGGGCAGGACCGCGAGCACGTCCCGGCCCGCCGCGGCCGCGGCGACCGCCGCCTCCTGGCCCGGCCGCAGCCGCTCGAACCCGAGCCGCTCGCGCGCGAGCTCGCGGATGGTCACAACAGGACGATCTCAGATCGGGATCGTCCCGCCCTGCTTGACGAGCTTCATCGTGAACTGCGAGTTCACGCGGGCGAGGCCGGGCAGCTCGGCCAGCTTGTTCATGTAGAAGGCCTCGTAGGCGGCTTGGTCGGCGACCGCGACATGGACGACGTAGTCCGGCAGGCCGAACATGCGGCGGCACTCGACGACCTCGTCGAACGCGGCAATGCCGGCCTCGAAGGCCTCGACCGTGGCGCGGTCCTTGAGCATGAGCTCGACGTGCACCGTGACCTCGAACCCGCGGTCGACCGTTGCCGGGTCGATGTCCGCGTGGTAGCCGCGGATCACGCCTGCGCGCTCGAGCGCGCGCACGCGGCGCAGGCAGGGAGAGGGCGAGAGCCGGACGCGCTCGGCGAGCTCGACGTTGGTCAGCCGGCCGTCAACCTGGAGCTGACGCAGGATTGCGCGATCGAGGGCATCCATTGGCACATCATGCCTCATAAGGCAGTCGTGGGCGCGTGAATGGCAACCACATGCCAGCGGTCTGCGCCTAACGTTGCGCCATGGCTACGACCACGCTGAGTCGCGCCGCCGGGATCGGGATCGCGGTCGGCCTTTACGGCATCTCGTTCGGCGTCCTTGCCGTGGCGGCCGGCGTGAGCGCGGCGCAGGCGTGCGTGATGTCGATGCTCGTGTTCACCGGCGCGTCGCAGTTCGCCTTCGTCGGTGTCCTTGCGGGCGGCGGCGGGGCGCTCGCGGCGATGGGCCCGGCCGTGATGCTCGCGCTGCGCAACGCCGCGTACGGCCTGTCGCTCGCGCCGATCCTGCGCGGCCGGCTCGGCGACCGCGCGCTGGCCGCGCACTTCGTGATCGACGAGAGCACAGCGATGGCGCGTGCAGAGGTCGACCCGCGCGCGGCGCGGCGTGCGTTCCTCGCCACGGGCATCAGCGTCTGGCTGTGCTGGAACGCCGGCACGCTTGCGGGCGCGCTGCTTGGCGCGGGCTTCGGCGACCCGCGCGCGCTCGGGCTCGACGCGATGTTCCCCGCGGCGTTCCTCGCGCTCCTGGCGCCGCAGCTGCGCCGGCCGGCCGCGCCCGCCGCGGCAGTTGCCGGCGCCATCGTCGCCGTCGCGCTCGTGCCGGTTGCACCGGCCGGCGTCCCGGTGATCGCGGGCCTCGCCGGCGTCGTGCCGGGCGTGCTCGTCGCGAGAGGCGCGCGCGCGTGAGCTGGGGCGCGCTGCTGACGCTGTGCGCCGTGTCCTACGCGCTCAAGGCGGCCGGCCCGGTGCTGGCCGGCGGTCGGCAGCTCGGGCCGCGGGCTCGTCAGGCGCTCGACCTCGTCGCCGTGCCGCTGCTGGCGGCGCTGATCCTCGTCCAGACCCTCGGCGACGGTCATCGGCTCACGATCGACGCGCGCCTGCCTGCGCTCGCCGTGGCCGCGGTGCTGGTCTGGCGCCGCGCGCCATTCCTCGTCGTCGTGCTGGCCGCGGCGGCGACGGCGGCGACGTTGCGCGCGATCTCGTGACCGACCGATGAGTCTTTGGCATGAGCGCCGTCATAGGTGACATGCATACGGCACTCTCACCTCACATCGCCAAGGCGCAGCAGAGCGACCTGGTGCGCAAGACGCCGGCTCCGCGCTGACGCCGCCGCCCGGCGATCACGGCGGCGGCAGGTAACGCTCTGGGATGTCGAGCCCCGGACGCTCGTCGTCCCAAGCCATTGAGCTGATCAGCCAGCCCGCGGGCGTCAGGACGAACTGCGTCGAGATGACCCCGACCGCGGCGAACGCCACTCCGTTCGCAACGCCGCGCTTGCCGTACGTGCTCATCCGGTGAGCCACGCCGCCAAACACCTCGGTGATCGCGTGCGTTTCGAACTCGGCGAAGCTCGTGAGCTCACCGGAGTCCACGAGCGGCTGGCGCGATTCGATGAACTCGTCCACCGTCGCGATCTCCGGCACGTCGCCGCTGTTCTTGATCAGCCGTCCGCCGGGTACGACCAGCTCCGGCAGCCGCTCGTAGGCAGGGCTTGAGCCTTCATGGAACGACACGGCGGCGAAGAAGGCGTGGATGACGGCCGCGAACTGCTCGACGCGGGGCCTACCGGCCATCGCTGCCCTCGCGGCGCTGGGTCCCGCTGCGCTTGCGGCTCTGGACGGGCATGTAGCCCATGGAGACGCGGCCGGACCCGAACTTCTTTCGGGAGCCGGCTAGCCACCCGAGCGGGCGAGCAGGTCTGGGAGCTGTCGCCGAGACGAGGCGTTGAGCTTGCGGAAGGCCCGCCCCAGGTGCGTCTCCACGGTCTTCTCGGTGACGAACAGCGCCTGTGCGATCTCCCGGTTGGTGTCGCCCGTTGCGGCGAGCTCGACGACGCGCCGTTCGCTGGGCGTGAGTGAGTCCACCCCGGTCCGGTCCGTTGTCCGAGGGCGAAGCCCGATCGCGGCGAGCTCGGCCTTTGCGCGGCGCTCCAGGGTTCGGGCGCCGCAGCGCGCGGCGAGCGCGAGCCCTTCGAGCAAGGGCTCGCGTGCGGCCGTCCGCTGCCCGGCGGCGCGCGACGTCGCACCCAGGTCGACGAGCGCACGCGCATACTCGAGCCGCGCCGCCGAGGGCGCCAGCACGTCAACCGCTGCCGTGAGCCCCTCGGCCCGATCGCTCGCAGGAGCGACGAGCGCCTGGGCCCGCAGCGCGATGCCGATTGCGCGCGCTGCCCCGTACGACCGAGCGCGCTGTACTTCGTCGGCGGCCAGGCTACGAGCCTCGTCGTGGCGGCCGAGCTCGGCCAGTGAAAGCGCTGCCGCCGATCGCCACGCGAGCAGAGCCGGGTTCTCGCCGCCGAACGCCGGGTCGTCGCGCCCGCAGGCGCGCAGGTCCTCGATCGCGGATTCGTGGTTGCCGGCCGCGGCGCGAAGCATGGCTAGCGCGTAGCGCAGCTGAGAGCCCGAGGTGAATTCCGCGTCGTACCCGACGCCGGCGCGGTCGATCAGCCGCTGCAGGGCCTCGGGTGTCTCGCCGCGCTCGAGGCCGGCGAGCACCGCCGCCGCCACCGCAAGGACGAGGAACCGCGCGCCGAGCAGGTCGGGAGCGAGCTCGATTGCCGTCTGCGCATCCGCCTCAGCGGCGGCCAGGTCGCCGCGGCGCACCTGGATCAGCGCCTGAAGCGCCGAGACGGTCACGACCGTCAACGCCGACCCTCGCGCGCGCGCCCGCACAAGGATGTCCTGCGTGCCGTGCAGGGCCGCGTCGAGACCGTCGGCGGCCGCGAGGGCGCCCAGCGCCAACAGCGCCCAATTCTCCCCACGGTGGGGCTCGACCGGGAGGCCGGCCGCGACCGCGCGTTCTGCGAAATCGATCGTCGTGGACGCCGAGCGCACGTTCAGCATCTCCTCCATGGCGAGCGTGGCAAGCGTCGTCGCCTGCAGCACGTCGCGTGCCGGGCCGCCCGGGTCTCGCAGGGCGGCGACCGTCGCCTCCGCCTCCCGCCGCGCCGTCGCCGAAGTGGAGCTGACGCCCAGCAGCGCGACCTCGAGCTGCCCCCGAGCGGGCTCCCGGGCCGGAAGCCGCTCCCGGGCGCGGCGCAAGATCGCCGCTCCCTCAGCGGCGCGGCCGGCGTAAAGAAGAGCAAGCTGCTGAGATCGATTGCCGCCGCAGCAACGGCGACCGGATCCTCGCCGCGCTCGGCAATCTCCGACAGCGGAGCGATCGCCTGCGGTGCACCGGCGTGGGCGAGCGCCTGGCCGAGCTCGAGCAGGATCGCAGGGCGGTCGCCGTCAGCGGGAGGCTCGTCGAGCGCTCGCGAGAGCAGCGCGGCCGCGCGGTCGGCGTCACCGAGCGCCAGGGCGTCGTGGGCGACCTGGCGCAGCAGCGCGACCGCGTTCGGGTCGGACGCGGGCTCGGTCTGCATGACGTGCGCCGCGACCTGGCCTCGTGGCGCGCCGCGCTCGCGCAGGATTGCCGCCGCACTGTGATGCAGGCGCTCCCGTTCGGCAGGCGACAGGTCGCCGTAGACCGCCGTGCGCAGGATCGGGTGCGTGAAGCGCACGGTCTCACCGGCTTCCACCACGCCTGCTGACACGAGCGCCGCCATTGCGGTCTCCGTCTCGGCGCGGGCAAGCCTGGCGAGTTGCGTGGCGTCGCCCACGTGCGCGCCGTCGTCAAGGACGCTGAGCGCGCGTGCGAGCACAGCGGCTGTCGGCTCCAGCCGCGCCAAGCGGAGCAGTACGGCGTTGGTCACGCCCCGCGGAACGATCGAGGCAACCTCAGCGGCGCCGCTGCTCGTCGGCTCCAGGCCGCGGGCCGCCGCCTCGTCCAGCAGCTCGCCGAGGAGAAACGGGTTGCCGCCGGTCACCTCGATGCAGGCCCGCACGAACCGATGGTCGGTGTCGGCGAGCAACCGGTCCGCGATCAGTTCGCGGACGGCGGCCGGCGTCAGCGGCGCCGGGCGCACCACCTCCGAGAGGGCGTCGGCCACGAGCGCGGCTGCTTCGGGCATCAACGCCGGATCCAGCGGCCGCGTGGCGATGACGAGCACGAGCGGTTGACCGTCGAGGCGGCGTGCGATGTACGCCAGCGCGCGCGCCGACGGCGCGTCGCACCACTGGAGGTCGTCGACCACGAGCGCGAGCGGCGCATCGACGGCGAGGTTGGACGCAAACCAGTAGAGGCCGTGTAGCCACGCGTAGCCGAAGTCGCCGCCCGACGGGCCGGGTCCCGGCCCGGCCGCCGGCATCCCGGTGAGCACCTCCATGGCCAGGCCGCCGGCCCCGGCCAGCCAGCGTTCGCGATCGCCGCTTTCGGCCTCGAGCAACACTCGCTCGAACAGCTGGCGCACAACGCCGAACGGGAACCCCTGCTCCAGCGCGGTCGACCTTGCATCGAGGACCCGCAGGCCCATCGCCCCCGCCAGTTGGCGCGACTCGCCGAGCAGGCGCGACTTCCCGATCCCCGGAGCGGCCTCGATGATGAGGGCTCCACCCCTGCCCCGGCCGGCGCCACGCAGCGCGGCGCGGATCTGCTCGACCTCATGTTCGCGCTCGAGCAGCGCGACCGGCCGGGCAGTCGCGGAGGTGTCCATGCGCGTGCCGATCGTAGGCCGACCGTAGGGGCCAACGCAATGTTCGGGGGTCGATGTCGGGGAATGTGCCCGATGTGCCGCGTACGAACCGGCCTGAGGATCCCTGCCATGCCAATCGGTTGCCAGGAGACCACCGCGGCGCCCGCCGGACACGAGCTGCGCCTTCTGGACCCGGCCACCCTCGGGGACCAGCTCGACCGGCTCTACCGCGCCGCCCTGTCGTACTGCCACGGCTCACGCGAACGCGCCGAGGATCTCGTTCAGGACACCTACGCGCGCGTGCTCTCGCGCCCCCGGTTCCTACGCGGCGACGACGACGTGGGCTACCTCCTCCGCGCCCTGCGCAACACCTGGATCAGCGAGCACCGCCGTGCGAGCAGGAGACCGGCGCCGGCGGACCAGCCCGAGGAGATGGAGGACGCTTCAGCGCTGCAGCCGCAGGAGATCATGGAGTCGCGCCTCGTCTACGAGGCGATCGCCGCGCTTCCGCCGCACTTTCGCGATGCGCTGATCGCAGTGGACGTCACCGGGCTTCGCTACCGCGAAGCCGCCGTCGGCCTCGGCATCTCCGAGGCCACCCTGACGAGTCGCCTCTTTCGGGCGCGGGGGCGCGTGGCCGACGCGCTCAGCAATCACGCGTGACTCAGCGCAGGGGAGGGCCGAGCCCGCCAGCAGGTTGTCAAGCATTCGTTCAAACCCGGTGCCTACGTTCGCGGTGCTTCATAGGCGCGCGCTGAACCGAGTGATCGCCGTGACCCATTCGTCGCCGGCGACGCTGACGAGATCGTTGTGCCCGACGCCCTCGATGACGTGCAGCTGCTTGGGCTCGGGCGCCGCGTCGAACAACTCCTCGGCATGAAACAGCGGCACGATCTCGTCGCGGTCACCGTGAAGCACGAGCAGCGGAGCACGCAGCTCTGGCACTCGGCGCAGGCTCGGGTAGGCATCGGGGACGACGGCCGAGGGAACGATCGGGTAGTGGCGCCGAGCCATGTCGCGAACGCTGGTGAACGTCGACATCAGCACCAGGCCGGCGGGCGGGTGCTCGAGCGCCAGTGCAAGCGCCACGGCGCCGCCGAGCGACTCGCCGAGATACAGCACGCGCGCAGGGTCGACCTCGGGCCGCGCCAGCAGCGCCCTGCGGGCGGTGTGAGCGTCCCGGTAGGTCCCGAGCTCGCTCGGGCGCCCACTGCTGCGTCCGTAACCGCGATAGTCGAAGAGCAGGACATCGAACCCGGCGGCGCACAGCAGCGCCGCATGCATGACACGGTCGCCGATGTTGCCGGCGTTGCCGTGGCAGAGCAACACATGTGCGCTCGCCGAACCGGCACGCGCCGGCACCCACCAGACCTGTAGCCGCTCCCCATCGTCGGTCTGGCGTCGCCAAGACCTGGCGCGCCGGAAGGAACAGCAGCGAGTTGAGCAGCGTCCTCACCATCTGGTCGGTGCACCACATCCTCCCGCGCCGACCGTGAGGACTAGCTTCCCCGTCATGCGATCAGCAGCGGTCCCCATCCGGGTCTCGGTCGTTGGTGTGGGCATGGTGGGTGAGTGGTTGCTGCGAGCCATCGAGCGTCACCGCGCTCGACTTCGCGACGGGTATGGGATCGACCTCACGCTGGTTGCCCTCGCCAGCCGCCACGGCGGGTTTGTGTACAGCGAGCACGGCATCGAGATCTCAAGCGTGCTGGCATCCCCAGACGCGTCGACAGCAATCGCAACCCTTGCGCGTGGAGACCGATGGCCGACGGCGATTGCGGGTCTCGAGGCGACCGAAACCGACATCCTGGTGGAGGTGAGCCAGAGCCCGTCATCCGACGGCGAGCCGGGGCTCTCGCACATCCGCCACGCCCTGAGCCGCGGCGCCTCTGTCGCAACGTCCAACAAGTGGCCGGTGGCCCTCGCCGGCGTCGAGCTGACCGCTCTCGCCGAGCGACACAGTGCCGGCTTTCGCGCCGAGTCGACGGTGATGTCCGGGACGCCGGTGCTCGCAGCGCTGACCACCGGGCTCGGCGGTGCCGAGCCGGTCCGCCTGCGCGGAATCGTCAACGCGACCGTGAACTTCATCTGCTCGCGAATCGCGGCCGGCGGCACGTACGCCGAGGCGCTCGCCCAAGCGCAAGAGGCCGGCCTCGCGGAGAGTGACCCGAGCGCCGACGTCGACGGGCTGGACTCCGCGGCGAAGCTGATGGTGCTTTCGGCGCTCGTCTTCGGGGTTCAGCTCCAGCTGCAGGATGTCGCCCGACGGGGGCTCTCTGCGCTCACCCAGGGCGAGTTCGAAACGGCGCTGGCAAGCGGTTCCAGAGTTAGGGAACTGGTCGAACTGGAGCCACACGCCGGCCACTCTGCAGTGCAGGCGAGGCCGATCTCCGCGGACGACCCATTCTTCGCCATCGATGGGACCACAAACGTCATCCGGCTCGAGGTCGACCCGATGGGCGAGATCGCGATCAGTGGGCCCGGCGCCGGTCGCGCCCTCGCCGGTCAGGGCGTCTTCAGCGACCTCATCGCACTGGGACGGGAGCGGGCAACACGCTACGGCTAAGGGCGCGCGATTCGAACCTGTGACCGTCGGTTCGGGACTCGCGCCGGGTGTTCTCGCGCAAGACGTCGTGGCCCCACCCAACGATCACGTCTCGCTCGCCATCCTCGTAGCGAGTGCCGTCACGCGCACGGAGGCAGCCGCGTTGGCCTTCGCGGCGCGCCGACTCGTCCGCTGGCGCGGGTGCGCCGGCCGCTAAACGGAGTTCCGACGGACGAGCGGCCGTACGCTTTGGGCACATGCCTGAACGACTCGCCCTGCACGAGGTGCTCACGGAACGCGTCGCCATCCCGGTCGACGACGGCGCGCCGCCGATGAGCGCCTATGTCGCGCGCCCCGCGGCGCCCGGGGCGCACCCCGCGGTGATCGTCGCCCACGAGCTGTTCGGCGTCACCGCCCATGTCCGCGACGTCGCCGAGCGGCCTTGGGTCGAGCTACCGCACGATGCGGCTGGGCGTGAGGCCGGCTTCGCGCTCCTCCACCGCATGACGCGGGCGGGCACCCTGGCCGACGTGGGCGCCGCATATGAGCAGCTTCGCGACGGCGGCGCGCCACGCATCGGGATGCTCGGGCTGAGCCTCGGCGGCCACGTGGCCTATCTCGCCGCGGCAGAGCTGGACCTCGCCGCGCTCGTCGTCGCCTATGGCGGCTGGATCCCGACGACGGACATACCGATCAGCCGGCCGGACCCGACGATCGACCGCACCGCGAGCATCAACGCGAGGGTTCTCGTGCTCGTCGGCGGCCAGGACGATGCCGTCAAC
>VAYD01000093.1 GCA_005883905.1 Actinomycetota bacterium | reverse complement strand
GTGCCCTCGAGGTAGTGGACCTGCGGGTCGAGCTCGGGGGGGTCGGCGGGCTCGACGGCGCCGAGCGCGGTGGCGTCGATGCGCACGGACCGGGCGCTCGCCGCCACCTCCGCGCAGTGGCGGCGCACGTCATCGCTCAGGCCCATGCCGGGAGGGTACGTCGGAGCCGCGACTACCATGGCTGCGATGCCCGATGCCGCCGCCGCTGAGCGCCTCGAAAGCCTCCTGGAGGGCCTGAATCCGCCTCAGCGGGAGGCGGTCGAGCACCCGGGCGGGCCGCTGCTGGTGCTCGCGGGAGCCGGTTCGGGCAAGACCCGCGTGCTCACGCACCGCATCGCGTGGCTGATCCACGCGGGCATCGCCCGGCCCGGCGAGATCCTCGCGATCACGTTCACGAACAAGGCCGCCCAGGAGATGCGCGAGCGCGTCGAGCTGCTGCTCGGCCACTCGACCCGCTCGATGTGGGTCATGACCTTCCACGCCTCGTGCGCCCGGATCCTGCGCGCCGAGGCTCCCCGGCTCGGCTACACGCGCCAGTTCACGATCTACGACCAGGCTGACTCGCGCCGGCTGGTCAAACGGTGCCTCGACCAGGTCGGCGCCGACACCAAGCGCTTCACGCCGGCCGCCGTCCAGCACCAGATCTCGGATGCGAAGAACAAGCTCCGCGACGCCGAGGCCTACCGCCAGCTCGTCGGCTCGTTCTTCGAGCAGACGGTCGCCGACGCCTACGAGCTGTACGAGCGCGAGATCCATCGCATGAACGCGATGGACTTCGACGACCTGCTCGTCCGCACGGTGAACGTGCTCGAGCTCTTCCCGGAGGTCCGCGCGCGGTACGCCGGCGCGTTCGCCCACGTCCTCGTCGACGAGTACCAGGACACGAACCACGCGCAGTACCGGATGCTCGAGCTGATCGCGGGCGAGCACCGCAACATCGCCTGCGTGGGGGATGACGATCAGTGTCTGGTCGAGGGGACGCTGGTGACGATGGCGGACGGGAACGTCTGCCCGATCGAGCTTGTTCGTGCTGGAGACGTTGTGTTGTCGTCGTATGGCGGTGGCGAGCTTCGCGGCGCGTGCGTTCTTTCCACGTTTTCGTCATCGAGGGAGGAGGGCGTTCGCGTCACGCTCGCGTCGGGGCGTGAGGTGGTCTCGACGCCGGAGCACATCCACTTCGCGGGCGAACCGAACGAAATCCCCCGTGGAGGTGGAGAACGTTCGGTGCAGCTCGTCCTCTGCGGCGCCGGCGCGGGTGTCCACGAGATCCGTGCCGACTCCCTCGATGCCCTTCCGCTGCACCGCAGCGCCCGGCTCAACGACGGTCCGCAGCTCCCGTTCTGCGAAGCCAAGGACGTCCGGCCCGGGATGCGGATGTTCCTAGCCAACGGGCACTACGACGTTGTGACGAGCGTTGAGCCAACGAGCATCAGCCGCGTCTACGACCTCAACATCGAACAGACCCACAACTTCGTCGCCAACGGCGTCCTGACCCACAACTCGATCTACGGCTTTCGCGGCGCCGACATCCGCAACATCCTCGAGTTCCAGGAGTCGTTCCCGGACGCGAAGGTGGTGCGGCTCGAGCAGAACTACCGCTCGACGCAGACGATCCTGAGCGTCGCCAACGCCGTGATCAGCCACAACCGCGGGCGGATGGGGAAGACGCTGTGGACCGACATCGGCGAGGGCGACCCGGTGCGGATCCGGGAGCTCGACGACGAGCACGCCGAGGCGCGCTACGTGCTCGGGGAGGTCGAGCGGCTCGTCGACGAGGGCGTGTCGAGGAACGAGATCGCGGTCTTCTACCGGACCAACGCGCAGTCGCGCGTGCTGGAGGACACGCTCGTGCGCGCGGAGATCCCTTACCAGGTCGTCGGCGGCACGAAGTTCTACGAGCGCGCCGAGGTCAAGGACGCGATCGCCTACCTGAACCTGCTCGCCAACCCGCAGGACGCCGTCGCCTTCCAGCGCATCGCGAACTCGCCCAAGCGCGGCATCGGCCAGACGTCGCTGTCGCGCGTGACGAACCACGCCGAGACGATGGGCATCGCGATCTGGGAGGCCGCGGAGTCCCCCTCCTCGGTGCCCGGCCTGGGCACCGCCGCGGTCAAGGCGATCGGCCGCTTCATGGACACCATGAACAACCTGAAGGCTCGCGCCGAGGAAGGCGTGCCGGTCGGCGACCTGCTCGAGGCGCTGCTCAGCGAGACGGGCTACATCGACGCGCTCGAGGCCGAGCGGACGATCGAAGCGCAGGGCCGCGTCGAGAACCTCGAGGCGCTGGTCGAAGCGGCGCGCGAGTTCGACGCCAGAGCCGAGGAGGGGGAGGACACGCTCGACGTGTTCCTGCAGGCGACCTCGCTGCTCAGCGACGCCGACACGCGCCGCGACGACGAGGGCCTCGTGACGTTGATGACGCTGCACAACGCCAAGGGCCTCGAGTACCCGATCGTGTTCATCATCGGCTGCGAGGAGGGCGTGTTCCCGCACTCGCGCTCGGTCGAGGAGGGCTCGCTCGAGGAGGAGCGGCGCCTCTGCTACGTCGGGATCACGCGAGCGATGCGCGACCTGACGATGACCCACGCGCGCCGGCGCAACGTGTTCGGCGCTGCCTCGATCGGGCTGGCGAGCCGCTTCCTCAACGAGATCCCGCCGGACCTCGTCGACCGCGAGGGCTCGGCGATGACCACCTGGGGCCGCGAACCGAGCGTCACGAACATCCGCCCGCGGGCGATGTCCTGGGGTGGAGGCGGGGCCGCGGCGACCGCCGAGTTCCGTATCGGCGACGACGTCGTGCACGCGGCGTTCGGCGACGGAGTCGTGACGGGGGTCGAGGCTGACGTCGTCGTGGTGCGGTTCGCATCCGATGGCAGCGAGCGCAAGCTGATGGCCGGCTACGCGCCGATCACAAAGCGCGGCGCATAGGATCAACGCGATGGCGGCGAGCATCATCGACGGCAAGGCAGTGGCGGCGCGGGTGCGTGCCGAGGTCGCCACGGAGGTCGAGCGGTTCGTCGCCGAATTCGGTCGGGCGCCCGGCCTGGCGACGATCCTCGTCGGCGACGACCCGGCGAGCGCCGTCTACGTCAACGGCAAGCAGAAGGCGTCGGCGGAAGTCGGCATCCAGGGCTTCGACCACCGCCTGCCCGCGGACGCGTCCGAGGACGAGGTGATCGCGCTGATCGAGCGGCTGAACGCCGACGACGACGTCAGCGGCATCCTCTGCCAGCTCCCGGTGCCCGACCACATGGACGGCGTGAAGCTCACCGGCCTGATCGACCCCTACAAGGACGTCGACGGCCTGACGCCCCTCTCTGCCGGATACCTCGCGCTCGGCCGTGAGGGGCTGCGGCCGAGTACGCCCGAGGGCGTGATGATCCTGCTCGACGAGGCCGGCGCGCAGCTCGAGGGCGCCGAGGCCGTCGTGATCGGGCGCTCGAACCTGTTCGGCAAGCCGATGGCGCAGCTGCTGCTGAAATCCAACGCCACGGTCACGACCTGCCACTCGCGCACGCGCGACCTCCCGGGCGTCTGCCGGCGCGCCGATGTCCTGATCGCCGCCGTCGGCCGGGCGCGGATGGTGAAGGCCGACTGGGTCAAGCCGGGCGCGATCGTGATCGACGTCGGGACAAATCGCCTCGAAGACGGCCTTTCAGGCGACGTCGCCTTCGACGAGGTCTCCGATGTCGCGTCGGCGATTACGCCCGTACCCGGCGGCGTGGGCCCGATGACGATCGCCTGCCTGCTGCGCAACACCGTGAAGGCGGCGCGCCTCGCTGCGCACAGCGGAGCGACCGTATGAGGCGAATCCGGCTCGGCGAGGCGCTCATGGGCGCCGGCGGTGTCGCGTTGTTCGTCCTGCTGTTCGCCGACTGGTTCAAGGGCGGCGGCGTCACCCGCAGCGGCTGGTCGTCGCTCGGGTGGGCGCTCGACGTGCTGCTCGTGGCGCTGCTCGCGCTGGTCGTCGTCACGGTCGGCAGCCTCGTCGCTCGGTCGAAAGTCGCCATTGCGATCGGCGCGGCGGTCATCACATCCACGCTGGCGGTCATCACGTTCGCGATCGCCCTGATCCGCGTCCTGATTG
>VAYD01000092.1:5713-6175 GCA_005883905.1 Actinomycetota bacterium | reverse complement strand
GCCGACGACTGGGCCGACCGCTGGCGGGCGTTCCACAAGCCCATCGTCGTCGGCGAGCGGCTGCACGTGCGCCCGCCGTGGTCCGACGCGCGCCCCGGCCTCGAGGAGGTGGTCATCGATCCCGGTCAGGCGTTCGGGACGGGCGCGCACGACACGACGCGGCTGTGCCTCGAGCTGCTGGTCGGGCTCGAGCCCGGTGGCGGCTTCGCCGACCTCGGCTGTGGCTCGGGCGTGCTCGCGATCGCGGCGGCGAAGCTCGGATGGGCGCCGGTGCTCGGAGTCGACCACGAGCCGGAGTCGGTCGCGGCGACCGAGGCGAACGCGGCCGCCAACGGCGTCGCGGTCCACGCCGAGCACTTCGACCTGCTGCGCGACGGCCCGGCGCCGACCGCGCCCACCGTCGCGGCCAACCTGCTGCGCCCGCTCCTCCTCGCGGTTGCGCGCGCCGGCTTCGATGGCGAG
>VAYD01000092.1:0-5677 GCA_005883905.1 Actinomycetota bacterium | reverse complement strand
TTCGAAGCCCACGGCCTGCGCGAGACCGACCGTCGCGAGACCAGCGAGTGGGCGGCGCTGCTGTTGCGGGCTGGCTAACGTCCCAACCATGGCTTGGCACGTGGTGATCGCAGGCGGCGGGTTCGGCGGCTTTTACGCCGCTCGGACGCTCGAGAAGGTGCTGCCGGCGCAGGCCGCGCGGATCACCCTCGTCAACGACGTCAACTTCATGCTCTACACGCCGCTGCTGCCCGGCGCTGCGGCGGGCACGCTCGAGCCGCGGCACGTCGTCGTGCCCCTGCGCGAGGAGCTGAAGCGCACCGACCTGCGGCTCGGGCGCGTCTGCTCGGGCGACCCGGCGGAGCACCGGCTCACGATCCGCACCTCCGAGGGCCACGAGGAGCAGCTGTCCTACGACCAGCTGATCATCGCGCTCGGGTCGGTGTCGCGCAGCCTCCCGGTGCCGGGGCTGGCCGAGTACGCCCGGGGCTTCAAGACGCTCCCCGACGCCGTCGAGTTGCGAAACCATGTCCTGCGCACGCTGGAGGCGGCCGAGACCGTCGAGGACCCGGCCGTGCGCCAGGCATGGCTGACGTACGTGTTCGTCGGCGCAGGCTACGCGGGGCTCGAGGGCCTCGCCGAGCTGCAGGACTTCGCCGCCGACGTGATCGAGCTGTACCCGCGGTGCCGCACGCAGGGGATGCGCTGGATCCTCGTCGAGGCGCAGGAGCGCGTGATGCCGGAGGTGCAGCCGTCGCTGGCGGAGTTCGCGACGCGCGAGCTGCGCGGGCGCGGCATCGAGATCCGCACGCGCACGACGCTGGACGAGGTGACCGAGAGGACCGCGCGCCTGAGTGACGGCGAGGTCGTGCCGACACGGACGGTCGCGTGGACGGCGGGCGTGCGCCCACATCCGGTGATCGAGCACCTCGGCCTGCCGCTGGACCGCGGCGGGCGTATCCGCACCGATCGCACGATGCGCGTCGATGGCTTCGACGACGTCTGGGCGATCGGCGACGCCGCCGCGGTCCCGGACCCGGCGAAGCTCGACAGCCCGTCGCCGCCCACGGCACAGCACGCGATCCGCCAGGGGCGCCGCGTCGCGCGCAACGTCGCGGCCTCGATCGGCAGCGGGCGCGTACGCCCGTTCACCTACAAGACGCTCGGCGTGTTCGTCGACATGGGCCGCGGCGAGGCCGTCGCCAGCACCCTCGGGATCAAGTGGCGCGGCGCGCCCGCCTGGTGGCTCGCGCGCACCTACCACCTGGCGATGATGCCCGGGCTCAAGCGCAAGCTGCGCCTGCTCGTCGACTGGAACGTCGGGCTGTTCTTCGGCCGCGACGCGTCGGAGCTCGGCGGGCTCGGCCACCCGCCGCGGCTGGGGGAGGAGAGCGCCGGAGGAACGGGTGCTGAAGCTACAGAATCCGCCCCGCGAAGCTGAAGCCCTTCACGCGCCAGTCCTCCCACAGCGGCGCGATCGTGACGCCCTGGCTTGACGAGTTGATCATCCAGCCGTTGCCGATCGCGATGCCGACGTGGGTGACGTTCGCCTCCGTCACGCGCGACCAGATCCGGGCGCGGCCGAAGAACAGCAGGTCGCCTGGCTGCGTCTCGTCCATGCGCAGGCGCTGCGAGCGCGGGATCTCGGCCGCCATCGCCGCGGCGGTGCGGCCGTGGATTCGCGCGCCGGCGGGCTGGCGGCCGAGGATGAAGACGCGCCAGACGAGCCCCGAGCAGTCGTAGCCGCCGTGCGCCTGCCAGCCGAACCACGAGCCGGCCCAGTCGGTCTCGCCGCCCCAGATGTAGGGCATGCCGACCTTGGACACCGCGATCCGCAGCGCGGCGCGCTGCGCGCGGGTGTACGCGGGCAGCACGAAGTGGCTGAGCACGTCGCGCGCGTAGGCCTGCTGCGAGCCGGGACCCACAGCCTCCGGCTGTGTGTGCCCCCACTGCAGCACGATCGCCAGCGACCACGCCGCCTCGGCCCGCGTGATCGCCTCCCATGGGTACAGCTCCTGCGCGTCGTGCGCGGAGTCGTGGTTGAAGCGCAGATCGAGCTCGCGCGCGACGACCTCGGTGCCGAAGCGCGGGCCGGGGCGCAGGCCGGCGCGCTGCGCCTCGGCCTGGACCGCCTGCGCGACGTCGCTCATCCCGAGCTGCTCGACGAGCAGCGCGTCGAAGCGCGTGACCGAGACATGGCCGCCCCAGACGCGCACCGCCGGCAGGCCCAGCCGCATGCTCAACGCGGCGAACGCGTCGTTGAGCTCGGCGCCGTCCAGGCGCTGTGCGCCGCCGAAGCCGCCGGCCGGCCGCGACGGCAGCACGCCGGCCTCGCGCACCATCCGCTGGGCGATCGGGTCCCAGCTGCCGAGCCCGCGAACCGCGCCCTGCGCAGGGGCGGCGGCGACGAGCGCGGCGAGGATCGTGAGCAGCTTCAAGCGAGTCATGTGGTGCGGCAGTCTGATGGGAACGCGCCGCGATCTCATCGACCAGGACGCCAGCGCGCTTCAGCGGGCCCGTCTGCGCCTGGACGTCGAGGCGCTATCGCACGACGCGCCAGGCGCGCCAGCCGCGGCTGAAACGCGAGACCAGCACGGTGCGCCGGAAGACGCTCACGATCGGGCGCGGCGTGGCGATCGCCACGCGCGCCGCGAGCGTCCGGCCGCCGAGCCCGCAGGGCGCATTGGCAGCGGGGCGGGCATCGATGGCCTCGACGTTGCCTCGGACGCCGGCGAGGATCGCGAGCAGCGCCGCGAACTCCTCCGAGCGGGGCCGCGGCAGCGGGCTCAGGCCATGGGGCGAGAAGCGCAGCCGCAGCCGCGGCAGCCGCAACGGCAGCGCGCCGGCCGGACAGGCCTGGTGCGCGTTCGCGTCGATGCGGAAGAGCCGCAGCGTGCGCAGGTCGAGCCCGAAGCGGTGCCCGGCGCGCGAGCGCAGCTCGAGCTGTGGTCCGTTGCGCCGCAGGAAGCGCAGCGACCCTTCGCCGCGCGGCGCGCGCACCTCCCGCTCGAGGTCACGGGCATCGGACACGAGCGCCACGCCTTCGCCGCTGCGCGCGTAACGGCCCGCGGCGACGCTCAGGCGCTGGCCGGTGACGACGCCCTGCCAGCCGTTCGTGATCACGATCCGGCCGTTGAGCTTCAGGTCGCGCGCCGAGATCGGCGCTGCCGGCAGCGGCGCCTGCGCCGGCCGTGCGCTGCGCTCGTGCGGCTTCTTGCCTGCGCCGCAGCCGGCGAGGACGAGCACGAGCGGGACGCAGAGCACCATGCGCCGCACGCCGACGATGCTACGCCGAGTCGGTACGGCCAGCGCGCCAGCTACCATCGGATGTGGTGACAGTTGCCGACAGGGTCAAGCAGGACGTCGTTCTCGCGATGAAAGAGGGCGACAAGGACCGTGTCCAGGCGCTGCGCCTGATCCTTTCCGAGCTTCAGAAGGCCGCCAAGGAGGGCGACGGCGACGAGACCGCGGTCCTGCGCCGCGAGCGCAAGCGACGCCAGGAGTCCGCACGCGCGTTCCGCGACGGCGGCCGCGCCGAGCTGGCGACGGCCGAGGAGACCGAAGCAGAGATCATCGGCGCCTACCTGCCCGCGGAGCTGAGCGACGAGGAGCTCGACTCGATCGTCGCCGAGGCGATCGCGGAGACCGGTGCCGTCGAGATGAAGCAGATGGGCGTGGCGATGAAGGCCGCGATGGGGAAGGTCGGCGGGCGCGCGGACGGTTCGCGCGTCAGTGCGAAGGTCAAGGAGGCGCTCTCATGAGGCGCCAGATCGAGCTGTCCAACGAGGTCGCGGCGGCGCTGACCGGGGCCAACGACCAGGTGCTGCGCGCGCTGGAGGAGCATCTCGGCTGCGACGTCTACCTGCGCGGCAACCTCGTCACGCTCGACGGCGACGCCGAGGACGTGCAGAACGGCGCGACCGTCGTGCGCGAGCTGTCGGAGCTGATCGAGCAGGGGCACGAGATCGGCCCCGGGACGATCAGCGCGGTCACCGACGCGCTCGACCAGCACCACTCGCCGGCCGAGATCCTCGAGGACGTCGTCTGGCGCCATCGCTCGTCGAAGGTCGCGCCCAAGACCGTCAACCAGAAGCGCTACGTCGACGCGATCCGCAACTCGACGATCACGTTCGGCATCGGCCCGGCCGGCACCGGAAAGACGTTCCTGGCGGTTGCGATGGCCGCCGCCGCGCTGACGAGGCGTGAGATCAACCGCATCATCCTCACGCGCCCCGCGGTCGAGGCCGGCGAGCGCCTGGGCTTCCTGCCGGGCGACCTGATGGCGAAGATCGACCCGTACCTGCGGCCGCTGTTCGACGCGCTGCACGACATGCTCGACCCCGAGAAGGTCGCCACCCATCTCGAGCGCAACGTCATCGAGGTCGCGCCGCTGGCATTCATGCGTGGAAGGACGCTGAATGACTCGTTCGTGATCCTCGACGAGGCGCAGAACACGACGCCCGAGCAGATGAAGATGTTCCTCACGCGCCTGGGGTTCGGTTCGAAGATGGTGATCACGGGCGACATCACGCAGGTCGACCTGCCGCGCGACCAGCAGTCGGGCCTGATCGTCGTGGCGGACATCCTCGAGGACGTCGACGGCGTCGACTTCGTGCGCTTCGGCGGCGAGGACGTCGTCCGCCATCGCCTCGTCCAGCGCATCGTCGAGGCCTACGACGAGCACGCGAGCCAGCTCGCACCGGGGCTGCGGCCCGCCGACGAGCCGCGCCGCCGTGCTTGACGTCGAGGTCCTCGACCCACCGCCCGGCGCCCCGCCTGAGGCCGAGATCGAGCGCCTCGTCAGCATCGCGCTGGCGTCGGCGGCGGTCGAGGACGGCCACGTCGCGGTGGCGTTCGTCGACGCCGACACGATCGCGGCGCTGAACGCCGAGCATCGCGGCAAGAGCGCACCGACCGACGTGCTCTCGTTCCCTGTTGACGAGGCCGGGCCGTCCGCAGGCCCGCGCGAGCTCGGCGACGTGGTGATCTGCCCGGAGCACACCGCGGACCTGCGCGAGGCGATCGTGCACGGCGCGCTGCACCTGGCCGGGATGGATCACGAGACCGACGACGGCGAGATGCTCGCCCTGCAGGCGGAGCTGCTGACCTGGTGAGCCGCGCCGGCTTCGTGGCGCTGGCGGGGCGGCCGAACGTCGGCAAGTCGACGCTCGTCAACGCGCTCGTCGGGCGCAAGGTCGCGATCGTCTCCGACAAGCCGCAGACGACGCGCCGCGCGATCCGCGGGGTGTCGACCGGCGAGGACACGCAGCTCGTGCTGGTCGACCTGCCGGGGGTGCAGCGCCCGGCCGCGTCGAGGCAGAGCTCGGCGATTCGGATGCCGCGCTGCTCGTGCTCAACGGCGAGGAGGGCGTCGGGCCGGGCGACCGCTGGATCGCCGCGCAGCTCGACCAGTCGCCCGTGCCGGTGGTCGTCGCGGTCAACAAGCTCGACCGGCTGGACCGCGCGAAGACGCTCGCCGTGCTGACCGCCGCCGCGGAGCTCGGCGTGGGCGACGACGTGTTCCCGATCAGCGCGCGCACCGGGTCGGGTGTGGCGGCGCTGCACGAGCACCTCGCGTCGCTGGTCCCGGAGTCGCCGTTCTTCTATCCGCCCGAAGAGCCGAGCGACCAGCCGGAGTCCGTCGTGCTGGCCGAGCTCGTGCGCGAGCAGGTCCTGCGCCGCACGTTCCAAGAGGTCC
>VAYD01000091.1 GCA_005883905.1 Actinomycetota bacterium | reverse complement strand
TGCAACCACAACACTTCGCCCGCAAGGTTTAGCCGTGCCATTCTACCGTCGCTCTTCGGTCGGCACAGCCCCCTCGTCGTCCACGATGTTTGGCGGCGGCCAGGGCCCGGTCCAGTTGTCGACTCCGCCATCGAGGGTGACCACGCTGCCGTCCAGCGCGCGACCGGCCGGCGTCGCAAGCATCGCGATCAGCCAGCCGAACTCCTCCATGCGGCCGAGGCGCTGAAGCGGGACGCTGCGGGCCGCGCCGCGCAGGACGACCTCGGGGTACTTGCGCAGGGACTCGGTGTCGAAGCGGCCGATCGCCGCGGCGACGAAGGCGACGTCCGGCTCGCCAACAGAAAGCGAGCGGGTCAACGCCTCAACAGCCGCCCGCGCCGCGCCCGTGTGCGCCATCGCCGCCATCCCGTGGTGCGGCGAGACCGTGACGTTCACGACCATCCCCGAGGCCGCGCGCAGCGCCGGCAGCGCGGCCTCGGTCATCGTCATCGTGCCCTCGACGTTGAGGCGCATCACCGCCGCCCATCCCTTCGCGGTGATCGTTGTTGACGAGCAGATCCAAAGAGGACCCCGCGGCTCCGGCGATCGCCGCGGCGGACGACGGGTCGCGGATGTCCCCCACGACGTACTCGCACCCGATCTCGCCGGCCGCCGAAGCCAGCACCTCCTCGGTGCGCCCGGCGATCACGACGCGCGCGCCACACGCGACGAGCTCGGCCGCGGCGTGGCGTCCGAGGTTCGTCCCGCCGCCGGTCACAAGCGCGCAACGACCGTCGAGCAGGCCCGGCCGGAAGATCGAGGACATCGCGCCGGAGCCTACGATGCAGCTGTCCCCCATGCCCGCCACCCTCGCCGAACGGCTCGCCTGGCGCGACGAGCAGCACTTCGTCGGCCGTGAGCCCGAACTGGAGTTCTTCGACTCGCTGCTTGTCGAGGAGCCGTCGCACCAGGTCGTGCTGGTCCACGGCCCCGGCGGGATCGGCAAGTCGACGCTGCTGCGCGAGGTCGCGCGGCGCGCGGAGAAGCGCGGCTACCAGCCCACGCTCGTCGAGGGCCGCGAGCTCGCGCCGGTGCCCGGCGAGATCGAGCACGCGCTCGGAGACATCTCCTCGGTCGAGCTGCCGCTGATCATGTTCGACACCTACGAGCGCATGAGCGCCGCGTCTGGCTACCTGCGCCACCGGCTCCTCCCTTCCCTCCCCGCGCGCTCGCTCGTGATCCTGGCCGGACGCAAGCCTCCCGAGCCCGAGTGGTTCCAAGGCGGGTGGGAGCGGCTTGCGACGGAGCTCGAGCTGCGGCCGTTCGACGCCGACGACGCACGCAAGCTCTGCGCCGCGCACGGGCTGACTGACGTGGCGCGCTGCGACGAGCTCATCACCTGGGCGGAGGGCTCGCCGCTGGCTCTCTCGCTCGCCGTCGCCAGTGGGGAGAACCTGCCCGTCGATGACCCGAACGTCGTGCGCGCGATGATCCGGCGCCTCGCGCAGACCGAGCTCGACGGCGGCAACCTCGACGTCGCCGCCGTCGCCGCGCTGGCGCGCTGCGTCAACGCGCGCATGCTGCGCGACGTCCTCCCCGGCGTCGACCCCGAGGAGGCCGAGGCGTGGCTGCGCTCACGCTCGTTCGCCGAGCCGCTGCGCGACGGGGTCACGCTGCATGACCTGGTCCGGCGCGCCGTGCGCTCCGATCTGCGCCGGCGCGACCCCGAGCGCGAGCGCGAGCTGCGCCGCCGCATCGCCGATCACCTCCACGCACGCGCGACACAGGGCGAGCCGCGCCTGGTGGTCGACCTGGCCGAGCTCCGCGAGAATTCTGCGCTGCGCTGGGGCTTCGGCGCGGCGGACAGCGTGCGCTACCGCGTGGACGAGGTCCGCGAGGGCGATACGGTCGCCACCGCGCCGCAGGTCGCGGCGCGCTCGAAGGGCGGCGAGTGGTGGTGGGCGCTCACCGCGCCGTTCTTTCTCCAGGCGCCGGGGCGCGTCTGCGTCGTGCGCGATGCGGACGAGAACCTGTGCGGCTTCTGCATCAGCGTCTCGCCTCATGACGCGCCCGCGGTCGCGGAGTCAGATCCCCTGCTCGGCCCGTGGCTCGCTCACGCGCGGCGCGAGCACCCCGGCGCGGAGGTGATGCTCTGGCGCGACTCGATCGACTTCACCGCTGGCGAAGAGGGCGACATGAGCTCGCCCGTTCTGGCGCTGATGAACACGGCTGCGGTGCTGCGGTCGGGGTTGACCAACCCGCGTTACTCGTACCTGCCGATCCACCGCGAGAACAAGGTGGCAATGGAGTACGCGCGTGCGGTCGGGGCGCAGCACATCGCGGAACTCGACCTCGAGGTGGATGACCATGTCACCGAGTGCCACGTGATCGACTATGGGCCGGGCGGAATGCTTGCGCGGCAGCGCGCCACCGTCTATGCGGAACTGGGCCTCCCGCCACCGGACGAGCGTGCGCGAGACGACTCCACGAGCGGCGTGACGATCACTGCCGACATGGTTCGCGACGCGCTGCGCTCGCTCGACAACCCTTTGGAGCTCGCGGGATCGCCCCTGGCGACCGGCGACACCCCTGACGAGCGCGCCGCGTCCGTTCGCGCGCTGCTCGCGGACGCGACCGCGAACGCGTTCGGCGAGGCGCCCGACGAGCGCCTGCTGCAGCAGATCATGGAGCGCGGCTACCTGGACGCGTCGGCCTCACACGAATCCGCGGCGCTCGAGCTGAACGTCAGCCGCGCCACCTACTTCCGGCGCCTGCGCGTCGCGTCTCAGCGGGTCGCGGACTACGTGCTTGCAAGCCGGGCTGCAAGCTGAACAGCGGCCGTAGACTGGATCGCGGCGATGGTGTTCGAGGTCCTCAGCAGCACCCTGCTCGCGTCTGGGCCGGCCGGCTCTGTCGTCCGCATCGGCGGGCGCTGCATGGCGCAGACGGTGGGCGACGTCCCGCCGCCGAAGCTGCTGGTCGGCGGCCTGCGGATCTCGCCGCGCGAGCGCGCGTCGATTCGGGTCACGCCGGAGTGGTCGCCGTTCGCGGTGACGTATCCGCTGCCGGCGCAGACGCCGGCGCAGGGCTGGATGCTCGAGGTCGCCCCGCCGTCGGATGCCGCGCTCGACGCGGCGACCCGGGCGCTCGAGACGCTCGAAGCGATCCACGCGCGCATCGACCAGCTTGAGGCGCGGCTGGCGGCGCTGCGACCGATCGAGCGCCCGCTCGAAGCGTCCTCGCTCTAGGCGGCGCACTATCCTCAACTCCCGCACCAGGGGGACTGGTGTAACGGTGAACATGGCGGTCTCCAAAACCGCAGCTCGGGGTTCGATTCCCTGGTCCCCCGTTCTGTCTGGACGCGCTGCGAACATATGTTCGTGGCAAAGCCGAGAACCACCACCGCCGGATGGTTTCCGCCGGATCCCTCGACGTACGCGTGTCTCCTGGGGATGTACCTCGGGGATGGATGCATCGCGTATCCGCCGCGCGGCAACTCGCACATACAGGTCGCGCTGGACGCCGCCTATCCGGCGATCGTCGACGAGTGCATCACGACCATCGAGCGACTTGTCGCAGGGATCGCGTGCGCGTGTGGCGCGATCCTCTCACCGCCGCGTGACTGTGAGTGCGACGTACTGCTACTGGGAGGACGTGTTCCCGCAGCATGGCCCCGGGCGCAAACACAAGCGCAAGATCGAGTTGCGCGAGTGGCAGCACATCCTGTTGCAGCGAGCGCCGGAGCATTTCCTCCGTGGGCTCATCCATTCGGATGGCTGCCGGACGGTGAACACGTTCTCAACTCGGCTTCCAAGCGGGCGCGAAGCCACCTACAGCTATCCGCGGTACTTCTTCTCGAACGAGTCCGAGGACATTCGCGGCATCTTTTGCGAGTACTGCGAGCGGGTCGGCCTCCGGTGGACGCAATCGAACCGCAGGAACATCTCGATCGCCCACCGGGACAGCGTGGCCGAGCTGGACCGGTTCGTCGGTCCGAAGGCTTAAGCCGCGCGGCGCCGGCGCTTCGCGGCAACCCGCGGAGCCGTGGAGGTCCGGCGCGTGCGCTCCGGCAGAACCGACGGATCGCGGACGCGCAGGCGGCGCAGTGCCAGCGCCGTGCTCTTCACCGCGGTCTGCGTGGCCTGCACGCGGCGGCGGCCGGACATCATGTTGAACCCCATGACCTTCACGTCGTCGGCGCCCGGCTGGAGGATCAGGACCCTCGTGCCGGCGTCGCGGAGCTTGCGGGCTTCGTGACCGAGGCGCCGACCGACCATCGCTCGCATCAGGGCAGCGGCGCGATCGCCCGGTGAGCCGCCCGAGGCCTGGGCGAGCGACGACATCGGGTTGAGGCAGACGACGAGGTCGAGCTCGGCGCCGCGGAGCAGGTCGAGATTCGAAGGCGAGCAGATGCCGCCGTCGACGTAGCGCCGGCCTTCGATGCGGACCGGGTGGTAGAAGGCCGGGATCGCGCAACTCGCGGCGACCGCCTGGCTCACGGTCGCGCGCGGAGCGCCGGGCCGGCCGAAGGCCACGCGCTTGCCGGTCGAGTAGTCCGCGGCGACCGCCCAGTAGGCGTCGTGGTCGGGCCAATCGCCCGGGATGAACGTCTCGATGAGCTCGCTGATCGGGTCGGTGCGCACGAAGCCGCGCGGCAGCCAGCCGACGACCTTCGCCGCGTGCGAATGTCGCTGCGGCGCCACTAACGTGCGCAGCGCGAGCCGCCACGAGCCCGGTCCGATCGGCGGCAGCGCCAGCGCCAGGCTGTAGCCGCTGCCGTCCGGACGCGACCCACCCAGGGCCAGCCCCTCGATCCGTTCACGCGCCTCGCCGGCGCGGCGCGCCGCCTCGGTGATCTCGTCGACCTCGCGGCCCGCGACGTAGGCGGACATGTATGCGGGCGGGAAGCCGGACGCGGTCAGCGCGCCCACAACGGAGCCGGCCGACGTGCCGACGATCGCCTCGGCCTCGGACGGGTCTCACCCGGTCTCGTCCTGCAGCGCCTCCAGCGCTCCGATCAGCCACGACGCGCCTACGAC
>VAYD01000090.1:415-5443 GCA_005883905.1 Actinomycetota bacterium | reverse complement strand
TCGGCGACACCGGTTCGCAGCGCGCCGTCGACCTGCTGAAGAGCCGCTTCCCGCAGCAGTCGGGTGACCGCGACCAGATCGTGTTCCGCGCCGACAAGGGCATCGCCGACCCGGCCGTTCGGGCGCGGCTCGCCGCCATGCTCGACCGGGTTTCAAAGCTCCCTCACGTCAGCCAGGTCGTCAGCCCGTACAGTGCCGCCGGCCGGACGCAGATCTCCTCGGACGGCAAGATCGCATTCGCGACGGCGCTCTTCGACAAGCGCTCCGACCTGCTGCCGCTCAGCGCGATCAAGAAGGTCGTCTCGACCGCGCAGGACGCGCGCGCGCCGGGCATCAAGGTGGAGCTCGGCGGCCCCGCCGTCCAGCAGACGGAGGTCGGATCTCCCGGATCGCTCACCGGCATCGGGATTCTCGCCGCAATCGTCGTCCTCCTGGTCAGCTTCGGCTCGTTCCTCGCGATGGGCCTGCCGATCGTGACGGCGCTGTTCGGCCTCGGCACCGGCGCCGCCCTGATCGGGCTGAGCACGCACGTGGTCGACATGGCCGACTTCTCACTCGAGCTCGCGGCGATGATCGGGCTCGGCGTCGGGATCGACTACTCGCTGTTCATCCTGACCCGCTACCGCGAGATCTACAACGAGAACGGCGGCGACGTGCGCGAGGCGGTGCTGCTCGCGATGGACACCTCGGGCCGCGCGGTGCTGTTCGCGGGCGCGACCGTGATCATCGCGCTGCTCGGCATGTTCGCGCTCGGCGTCAGCTTCCTCTACGGGCTGGCGATCGCGGCGGTCGTCGCCGTCCTGATGGTGCTCGCCGCGTCGATCACGCTGCTGCCGGCGCTGCTGACGTTCTTCGGCCACAAGGTCGGGCAGCCGGGTCGGATCGGGCGCCGCATCGCACGCCGGCGCGAGCGTCGGCAGCGTCCCGAGCGCCCGGGCTTCTGGGTGCGCTGGATCGGCATGATCCAGCGCCGGCCGCTCGCCGCCGCGCTCGGCGCCACGGCGCTCATGCTGCTGCTCGCGGCCCCGGCGCTCGCCCTGCGGCTCGGCTCCAGCGACGCCGGCAACAACCCGAAGTCGTTCACCTCCCGCCAGGCGTACGACCTGCTCGCGAAGGGCTTCGGGGCGGGCTTCAACGGCCCGCTGACGGTCGTCGCCGACCTGCGCGGGACCGACAAGGCGCAGACGCTTGCGCAGCTGACCAGCGCGCTGAAGCGAACCCCCGACGTCGTCACGGTCACCGCGCCGGCGCTGAACCCGGCGGGCGACACCGCCGTGATCAGCGTCTACCCCCGCTCGTCGCCGCAGAGCAAGGACACCGCGAACCTCGTCCGGCACCTGCGCGACCACGCGATACCGCCGCTCGCCGCTCGCAGCCACGCAGCGATCTACATCGGCGGCGCGACCGCGATCTTCATCGACTTCTCGAAGGTGCTGTCGGACAAGCTGTGGCTCTTCATCGCGGTGGTCGTCGCGCTCTCGGCGCTGCTGCTGACGATCGTGTTCCGATCGCTCGTGATCCCGATCCAGGCGGCGGTGATGAACCTCCTGTCGATCGGCGCCGCGCTCGGCGTCATCGTCATCGTCTTCCAGTGGGGCTGGTTCCCCGGCGTCTCGAGCGGCCCGATCGAGGCCTTCCTGCCGGTGCTGATGTTCGCGATCGTGTTCGGGTTGTCGATGGACTACGAGGTGTTCCTGGTGTCGCGCATCCACGAGGAATGGACGCGCACCCACGACTCGAAGCTCGCGGTGCGCGACGGGCTGATCGAGACCGGCCGCGTGATCACGGCGGCCGCGGCGGTCATGGTCGTCGTGTTCTCGTCGTTCATCCTCGGCGGCGAGCGCGTCATCGAGCTGTTCGGCCTCGGGCTCGCCGGCGCCGTCTTCCTCGACGCGCTGGTCATCCGCTGCATCCTGCTCCCGGCGGTCCTGCAGCTGCTCGGCGACCGCACCTGGAGGTTCCCGCGCCGGCTCGACCGCCGCCTCCCTCGGCTCGCCCTCGAGCACGACGGACCCGTTCCGACGCACACGCCGGCCCTCGAGGACTGATGCTTGACCTGGCGCGATGTCGATCCTCGAACAGAACAAGGAGCTGATTCGCCGCTACACACGGGCCGTGTTCGACGAGGGCGATGTGGCGGCGGTCGACGAGTGCCTCGCCCCCGACTTCCACAACCACGTCACCGGCAGGACCGGCACCGACGACTTCAAGCAGCTCGCCCGGGCGGTCGGACAGGCGTCGGGGACGGCGAACGTGATCGAGTTCATGGTCGCGGAGGGCGACCTCGTCGTCGCGTACATGACGGTCACCCGCACGCTGCACGAAGAGCTCCAGGCGTTCGGCTTCACCTTTCCGGGCGACGGGCGCTCGTACACCGTCAAGCACGTCCACATCTACCGCATCGCGGGTGGCAGGATCCGGGAGCACTGGGCGGTGCGCGACGACCTCGCGATGCTGCGCCAGCTCGGGGCCCTGACGTAGAAGGGCCCCGCCGCAGCGAGGCCCTCCCGTAGCAAGCCGGTAAGCCGGATTCTGTCGTGGACAGTCATCCATCTGAGCGGGCTACCTGGACCTCGGCGGGCCGCGTCAACGGTCCTGCTCGCCCTTGCACCGGGTGGGGTTTGCCGAGCCGCCGCGTCGCCGCGACGCTGGTGCGCTCTTACCGCACCATTTCACCCTTGCCTGTGCGCCCGCCACGTGAACGGGCGCCATCGGCGGTGTGTTTCTGTGGCACTTTCCCGCGGGTTTCCCCGGGTCGGGTTCCCGACCACCTTGCCCTGCGGTGTCCGGACTTTCCTCGAAGGGTTTTCTCTCCCTCCGCGACTGTCTGGCTTGCAGCGCTGAAGGTAGCGGCTGGCATGAGCTCGCACCAGTCTGTGCGTAGAAGTACGCATTCAGCGTCGGCTCGTGCTGCTAGGTTCGCGCCCGCGTGACCTGGGTCGAGGTGTTCAGCGTGTACCTCGTCTGCCACTGCGTCGGAGACTTTCTGCTCCAGACGGAGTTCCAGGCGACCAGAAAGGCGGGCGGCCTCGGGCGCGACCCGGTGGCTCGCCGTGCGCTGCTCTCGCACCTGTTCACCTACACGCTCACGTTCGTGCCGGCGTTCATCTGGATCGCGGACAAGGAGTCCGCGGGCCGGCTGGTCGCGACGCTCGCGATCGTCGTGCTCACGCACCTCGTGCAGGACGATCGGCGGCTGCTGTACCGCTACACGATCACGGTCAAGAAGGCCGACCCGCCGCCGGACCATCCGCTCTGGATCTTCATCGACCAGAGCGCCCACCTGTTGTGGCTGTTCGGCGCCGCGCTGGTGGCCGCGGCGTAGCGCCGTCTAGGCCAGCGACGAGCCGCACGACCCGCAGGCGCCGGGCGCGGTCATCTGCGCGCCGCAGACGAGGCAGCCCGCGGCGCGGCCGGCGCGGAGGTGCTCCCAACGCTCGACGAGCACGTCGTCGAGCGTCACCCCCCGGCCGGCCGCCGCCGGGCTATCCGAGCTCACCAACGTGAGCGGGGCGGGGTGACGCGCCGGCGGGCGGCGCTCGGGCGCGTCGATGTCGAAGTCGAGCTGAAAGGCGGTTGCGGTCATGTGACGCTCCTGAAGAGCCCGACGACCCTGCCGAGGACGCGCACGTCCTTGGACCGGATGGGCTCCATCGTCTCGTTCTCGGGTTGCAGGCGCACGTGGTCGTTCTCGCGGAAGAAACGCTTGACGGTGGCTTCCTCGCCGACGAGCGCGACGACGATCTCGCCGTCGGTGGCGTCCTCCTGCGGACGCACCACGACGTAGTCCCCCTCGAGCATGCCCGCGTTCTTCATCGACTCGCCGCGGATCCGCAGGATGTACTCGCCGCTGTCGCCGCCGGCGAGCGGCGGGACGGGCACATAGTCCTCGATGTTCTCCTCGGCGAGGATCGGCGAGCCCGCCGCGACCTGGCCGACGAGCGGCAGCCCGTCGGGCTTGACCAGCGACTTGACGTTCTCCACCGCCTGCTCGACGCCCCCGCGCGCCCGGTCGAGCATCTCGATCGCCCGCGGCTTGGAGGGATCGCGCCGCAGCAGCCCGAGCTTCTCGAGGTTGGCGAGGTGCGCGTGGACGGTCGATGACGACGCCAGGCCGACGACGCCAGCCCGACGGCCTTGCCGATGTCGCGGACCGTCGGCGGGTAGCCGAAGTCGGCGGAGTACCGCTTGATGAAGTCGAAGATCTCCTGCTGGCGCTTCGTCAGGTCCATGACGGGCTCCTCCGGTTGGGCGTGGCGTGCGCGGGAACGAACATGTGTTCGCAAGCTAGCGTGCCCGGAGGACGGAATCAAGCCGGGCTATACTCCGCGCCCCCACTGCGCCGGTGGCGGAATTGGTAGACGCGCAAGGTTGAGGGCCTTGTGGGCCGTATGGCCCGTGGAGGTTCGAGTCCTCTTCGGCGCATAGCTGGCTGGTGCAAAGGTAGACGTTCAAGAAACCCTGCACATCGCAGGGTTTCTTGAGTCCGAAGCCGCACGCTGATCGGCGTGCAGTCAGAGGCGGTATCGCCGCTTGATGCTGCGCGGCTACAGCCCGATCTTGGTGAGCAGCTCCTGCGGGTCGACGCCGTGCTTTTCGAGCACGTCCGAATGCAGCTCGTGATCGATCTTCTCGGGCAGCTCCCGTTCGAGCTGCTGGGCCTTCTCGCTGTGGCCCTGCTCCTTGACGAACTCGATCACTTCTCTTCGGGAATCTCCATCGATCTGTCCTTCCCGTCGGTTCAGGCAGCGGTGTGCTGTGGATCCGGGGCCGGCGTTGGTGGCGCAGGAGGCGGTGCGGGGACCTCCTGCGCCTGAACTGTCGCGTCGCGCCGCTTCTTGATCACGACGACCGCCACGCCGCCGGCGGCTGCGATCAAGACGAGCTTGCGGCCACGGTGCTTGGGCGGCTCGGGTTCTGGCCCGAGGAGCTTGGCGGCTCTGGCGAGCGAGGTCGCGGCCTCGCGGATCTTGGCGTAGAGCTTCTTGTCCTCCACCGCCTTGGACCCAGGGCGGCGCGCGACGCGTT
>VAYD01000090.1:0-353 GCA_005883905.1 Actinomycetota bacterium | reverse complement strand
ATCAGCTGCTGCAGGGCCAGCTTGGCTTGGTCGGTTCTCGTGGTCTTGGCCATCGCTTCCTTTGAGGTCGGTGTCTACGCCGGTTCGGGCCGCTCGTCGCCGGGCCAGCTCCCGGTCGCCCTCGTGAAGCCGCGCCGCGTGGCGTGGTCGACCAGCCCCTTGATGAGCCGGAAGAGTGCTCCCTCGATCACCAGCGCGAGCGCGAGCTTGCGCATCTCGATCTCGCGGTGCTTGGGACGCGGCGCCTCCTCGTCGTCGATGCGCCCCCAGATCAGGTCGAACAGCTTCTTCGAGAGCTGGCCGGCGGCCAGGCCGCTGGCGATGCTCACGGGCAAGAACGCGATCTTCATGTC
>VAYD01000550.1 GCA_005883905.1 Actinomycetota bacterium | reverse complement strand
CGACGGGCTCCCCGCCGCGGTCGAGACGGTCGGCTACCTCGACGACGAGCGCCTCGACGTGCTGATGCGCGGCGCCGACGTGCTCGTGCACCCCTCGCTGTACGAGGGCTTCGGGCTCGTCGTGCTCGAGGCGATGGCGCGCGGCGTGCCTGTCGCCGCCGCGAACGCCACCGCGCTGCCCGAGACCGGCGGCGACGCGGCCGTGTACTTCGACCCGCTGGACGCGCGCGCGATCGCGCGTGCGATCCAGGAGGCGCTCGACGCCCGCGCCGATCTCGCGGCGCGCGGGCGTGCGCGCGCCGCGCAGTTCTCCTGGCGGCGCACGGCCGCCGAGACCGCGGCGATCTACCGCGAGCTGTTGTGAGCGCCACGACGATCCTCATGCTGAGCGTCGACGAGGCGCACCTGCTCGAGCGCTCGCTGCCGGCCGCCGCCGCGCAGCCGGCCGTCGATGTTGTCGTGATCGACAACGCGTGCACGGACCGCACCGCGACGCTCTGCGAGCAGCACGGCGCGCGGCGGATCGCGCTGCGCGAACGGCGCTCGTATGCGGCGGCGATGAACGCCGGGCTCGCCGCCACCGGCGGCCCAGCGGTCCTGCTCTTGAACGCCGACTGCGTGCTCGACGGCGGGTTCCTGGCCGCGGCGCACCCGCGGCTCGGCGAGCCCGGCGTCGGCTCCGTCGCGCCGCTGCTGCTCCGCGCGACGGGCATGGAGCCGGCCGACCGGCTCGACGTGGTCGATGCCGCGGGGATGACGCTCGACCGGCGGCGCAAGAACTCGCTCGTCGGCCATGGCGAGCCGCGCGCGCAGCATGCCCGCGCGGGCGAGGTCTTCGGCGGCGATGGCGCCTGCGTGCTCTACCGCCGCGAGACGCTGAACGCGATCGCGGTCGGCGCCGAGGTCTTCGACGAGGACATGGCGCTGTGGGCCAGCGACGCCGACGTCGCCTGGCGCGCGCGCAACGCCGGCTGGCGCTCGGTCTTCGAGCCGGCGGCCGTCGCGTGGCACGTGCGCTTCTACAGCCCGGGCAACCGGCCGCTGCTCGCACCCGAGCACCGGCGCCTGCAGTTCCGCAACCGGCTGCTGATGATCGCCAAGAACGAGACCGGCCGGGGATTCGCCCGCGACGCGCCGTTCATCCTCGGCTACGAGATCCTCGCGCTCGGCCACGCCCTCCTGCGCGAGCGGACGCTGCTACCGGGCTACACCGAGGCGCTGGCGCTGCTGCCGGCCGCACGTTCGCGGAGAAACGCTCACCCGCCCTCTGCGTCGTGGTGGCAGTTGCGGTTGCTGTTGCCGTGACGGCAAGCGCCGCGCCGCCTCTCAGGCCGCCCACCAACATCACTGCCAAGAGCGGGGACCGGCAGGTGACGCTGACCTGGAGCGCCGCCGGTTCCGGCAGGAAGGTCGGCGGCTACCGCGTCTACCGCGCCAACGCCGATGGGAGCTGGCCAGCGACCCCGCTCGCGACGACTGCGCGCACGACCACGACCTACGTCGACAGTGGGCTGACGAACGGCACTTCATACTCGTATCGCGTCACGACGCTCGACAACTCGACGCCGTCGAACGAGAGCGCACCGTCGACGACAGCGTCCGCAACGCCTCAGGCCACCGCTGCCTCGCCGTGCGGCACCACCTCGACGCCGCCCTCCACGTACGACCACGTCGTGTGGGTCGTGATGGAGAACCACAGCTACAGCGCGCCATACGAAAGCCAGCTCGCGGGCCAGTGTGGATCAGCCAGCCGCATGTTCGCCGAGACCCACCCGAGCCTCCCGAACTACATCGCGATGACCTCGGGCTCCCCGCAGGGCATCACCGACGACAACGCACCGGCCTCGCATCCGCTGAACGTGCCCAGCATCTTCTCGCTGACCTCCGGCGGATGGCGGTCGCTCGAGGAATCGATGCCGAGCAACTGCCTGCTCACAAACTCCGGCCAGTACGCCGTCCGCCACAATCCGGCGGCCTACTACACGAACATCCGAACCGAGTGCGGCTCACTGGACATTCCGCTCGGCACGACCCCCGACCTGTCGGCGCGGTTCACGTTTGTGACGCCGAACCTCTGCAACGACACCCACGACTGCAGCGTGCAGACCGGCGACACCTGGCTGAAGGGCTTCCTCCCGAAGGTGTTCAGCTCGGCCCAGTACCACGGCGGCCGTACGGCGGTCTTCCTCACATGGGACGAGGACGACTCGAGCATGAGCAACCAGATCCCGGCGATCGTGGTCGCGCCGTCCGTTCCCGCGGGCGTGGCGCCGACGACCGCGTTCAATCACTACTCGATGCTGCGGAGCACCGAGGAGATGCTGGGCCTGAGCCCGCTGCTTGGCGCGGCGGCGACTGCGACGAGCATGCGCAGCGCGTTCAACCTCTGATGGCGTCGGCGTAGACCCCCCAGGTCTCGCGGCCGACGTCCTCCCACGTCCGCTCCAGCGGACGCGCCGGCGCCCCGTTGATCGCCCAGGCGGTCGGCAGGAGCTCGTTGAACGGCGCGTAGGTCGCGCGGTCGCCCAGGACCTCGCGCAGCGCCGGAATGTCGGTGCACACGACCGGCGTGCCGCACGCGAGCGCCTCGACCGGCGGCAGGCCGTAGCCCTCGTCGTCAGACGGGAAGACGAGGGCACGTGCGCCGGTGAGGATCGCCGCGAGCTCCTCGTCGGCGACGTGCCCCGTGACGGTGACGTTCGGCAGCTCGTGCGCCCACGGCTTCGTCGGGCCGACGAGCACCAGCGGCACATCGGTCGCGGCG
>VAYD01000021.1:12930-16951 GCA_005883905.1 Actinomycetota bacterium | reverse complement strand
GGCGCGCGAGCCGTGCAAGTCGACGTCGCCGACCTTCGCGCCGTCGCCGGCAGGCGGCAGCAGCGCGACGGCCTTCGCGCACGTCGCGCCACGCAGATGCATGTGCTCGCGGGCGAACTCGGCCACCTGCTGCTGGCTGGAGCGCGTGAGCGCCTGGCAGGTCGCCTTCGCGTCATGCGCGCTGAACGCCGCGACGTAGCTCTGCGCCGCCGCGCTGACCTTTCCGCGCTCGGCGCTGCCGCCGCAGCCGGCGAGCAGCGGCACGACGAGGACGAGCAGCGCACGCTTCATCGGACCGAGAACCTCGTCGTCTGCGTACCCGCGTTGCCGGCGCTGTCGCGCGTGCGGATCCACGCGACGTAGCGCCCGCGCGGCAGCGCGTGAGCAAGGCGCACGCTCCAGTGCGCCGTGCCGTCTGCGAGCAGGTAGCGGCGCTTCGAGCACGACCGCGCTGCTCCGAGCCGACCCGACCCGGAGGCGAACCGGCAGCGCCCGTGTGCCGTCCGCCGCGCGATCGCCACAGACACCGAGCGGACGTGGCCGCGCCCCGAGGCACCGCAGCCGCGGTCCGCTGTGGTCCCGGCAAGCGCCGCGCGGCGCGCCTTGGCCACGCGAGCCCGCGGCGCGGCGCGGTCCAGGCACCCGCCGCCCGAGCCGACCTGCGACGCAGCCTTGCCGGCGGTGGTCTCGGTGAAGCACCCGTCCTGTTGCAGCGCGACATACGCCGACGAGTCGCTGTTGTTCGCGCCGTCGGGCAGGTCGGGCCGGTTGTAGGGATCCGCGGGAACCGCGAGCGCGCCGCAGCCCGTCGCCGGGTCGACCGCGGCCGAAGAGAAGTCCGCGAGGTTGCGATTCGACGGCTGGCCCGGGATCAGCCCGCAGAAGACGCCCTGGGTGCAGATGTCGCCGTAGTGGACCGGCGCGTCGCCGATCCGCACGCTGGCGAACGTCTGCCCGCCGTCGTACGTCGCGGCCGCGTAGTAGTTCCACACAGCTTTGATGTCGTTCGGATCGCTCGAGGCCGAGCCGAACCACCCGAGCAGCGCCTGGCCCTTTGCCTTGCCGCCCGCGATCGCCGGCAGCACGTTGGCCTGGAGGTCGGGCGGGTTGACGCGCGCGTGCGTCCAGTGCTCGCCGCCGTCGGAGCTGATCGCGGTGCTTGAGCTTGTCGTCGAGCAACACGTAGAGCTGGCCGGCCCCGTCGATCGCGTCGGTGTCGAAGATCTTGGCCAGGTCGGCGCCGGGATCCTCGTAGATGACGTTGTCCTTGAAGACCGTCGTACCGGTGCAACCGCCCTTTGCGATCGCGATGTACATGTGGTTGAGGTTCGCCCCGATCGGCGGGGCGGTCGCGTCGGGCTCGGTGAACTCGACGTACACGGTCCCGTCCTTGCCGACCACCGGCTTGCTCACCAGCGTGCCGCCGCTCGGCGTGTAATTGCCCGCGGCGGGCCCGGCGGGGTCGATGATCGTCCCGCACGGCGCGAACGACTTGCCGCCGTCGGTCGAGCGCTCGATGATCGGGAAGCCGCCGGCGAAGTCGTGGTAGGTCAGGTACAGGACGCCGCCGGGCCCGCGCGTGAGCCACTCGCGGTCGTTCTCCGGGCCCTGCTGGTTGGTGGCCAGGCCCTGGTTGCAGTCCTCGTAGGTCTTGCCGAAGTCGTGCGAGGTGCAGATGTCGGTCGCGATCGCCTCGAGGTCCGCGACGTAGACCGAGTGGTCGTCGGCGACCTCGACGTCGCTGTCGCCGCCGCCGTTGGCCGCGCCCGTGTTGACCGCGAGCGGCCAGCTGAGCCCGTGGTCGGCCGACGCCCAGGCAGCCACGCCGAACGCCGAGTCCGGCCCGGCGCTGACGGCATGGTCCACCGCGGTCGGGATGAACTGCGGCGCCGACACGTAGACATGGCCATCGCCGGACGGATCGAACGCGATCGACGGCTCGCCGCCGGACCAGTACGGGTGCTTGGCAGGATCGCCGTTGGGCAGCTGGCCGAGCGGGCCGAAGGCGAACGCGCCGGCGTGGGCGGCCGGCACGAGGCAGGCGACGAGTGCGATCGCCAGGAAGCTGGTGCGCTGGAGCATGGCGACGAGGCTACCCCTCGCCCGAGCGCGCCACGCCGGTTCAGATCAGAGCCAGCCCTGGTCCTCGGGAGTGCGGATCGCGTCCTGGCGTGTCGCGGCGCCGAGCTTCTGCATGACCGCCGAGAGGTGGTTGCGCGTGGTGCCGGGGGAGAGGTGCAGGTCGCCCGCGATCTCGGCGATCGTGCCACCGTTGCGGGCGCGCCCGAGCACCTCGCGCTCGCGCGGCGTGAGCGGGTTCTCGCCCGAGCTGAGCGCCGCGACCGCCAGCTCGGGGTCGACGACGCGCTCGCCGGTCACCGCGCGGCGGATCGCCGATGCGAGCTGCGCGGCGGGGGCGTCCTTGAGCAGGAAGCCGCTGGCGCCCGCGTCGAAGGCCCGCCGCAGGTAGCCGGGGCGCCCGAACGTGGTGAGGATCAGCACGCGCAGCGCAGGCAGCTCGGCGCGCAGCCGCTCCGCGGCGTCGAGCCCGTTGATCCCCGGCATCTCGATGTCGAGCAGCGCGACGTCGGGCGTCGCCGCGCGCGCCGCGTCGAGCACCTCGTCGCCGCGCCCGACCTGTGCCACGACCTCGATGTCGTGCTCGAGCGCGAGCAGCGTCGCGAGCGCCTCGCGCACCATCGCCTGGTCCTCGGCGATGAGCACGCGGATCACGCCAGCGGCACCTCGACCCGCAACCGGAAGCCGCCGCCGGGCGCCGGCCCGGCCTCGACCGAGCCGCCGACGCGCGCGGCGCGCTCGCGCAACCCCGCCAGCCCGTGGCCGTCGAAGTCCGTCGCGCCGGGCGTGGCCCCGTCGTCGACCACCTCGACCGCGGCTTTCCCGCGGCCGCCGGCGACGACGATCCGCGCGTTCCGCGCGCCCGAGTGACGCACCACGTTCGTCGTCCCCTCGCGGATCGTCCACGCCAGGACCTCGTCCACGTCCTCGGGCAGGTCCACGGTCGCGTCGAGCCGCGGCTCGATCCCGGCAGCTTCGAGCGCCCGCCGCGCGCCGGCCAGCTCGCCGGCGACCGTCGGGCGCGCATACCCGCCGACGGCAGCGCGGACGTCGCCGAGTGCCGCGCGCGTCACGGACTCGATCTCGTCGACCTGCGTGCGCGCACCCCCGCGGTCGGATTCCATCAGGCGCTTGGCGAGCTGGGCCTTGATCGCGATGACCGACAGGCTGTGACCGAGCAGGTCGTGCAGGTCGCGGGCGAAGCGCAGGCGCTCCTCGTTGACCGCGGCCTGCGCGAGCTCGTCCTGGGCGACACGCAGCTCGTCGTAGGCCCGCGCCAGGCGGCTGATCAGCAGGAACAGGAAGCCGATGCCTCCGGCGCTCAGCCCGACCGACAGCGCCGACCATCCCTCCGAGCCGCCGATCAGCATGGTGGCGAACGCCAGGACGGTGGCCAGCAGGAGCGCCACCACCGACTGGGGCTCGGGGAGGCGCGCGGCCGAGACGATCGCAAGGAAGATGAAGAGGATCCCCCAGTCGGGGCGGTCGGCGATCGTGAGCGCCGAGGCGATCGCCGCGCCGGCGACGAGCCACGGCACCCGCTGCGGCCATGTGACGCAGTCCCACGGGCCGACGAGCGCCTTGCCGTAGCAGACGACGAAGCCGACGAAGCCCGCGAGCACGAGCGCGAGGTGCGCGGGCGACGGGTTGTCCGCGAACAGCGCACCGAGCGGGAACGCGATCCAGAGCAGGGACAGGCCGAAGCGCCACCAGCGCGGGCGCCGGTCGGCCATCGATCGGAACGGGTAGTCGATCTCGCGTGGCTGCATGGGCGGGGGCATCAGTCGCGCGCGGCGGCGGACCGCAGGAACTTGATCATGAGCCAGCCTCCGGCGGCCGTCCATAGCGCCAGCGAGACGATGTCGTGGCCGACGAACCCCGCGCCTGTCGTGTGCGGGTCGAACGCCGTCTGCAGGGCGTCGGCCAGCGGCCGCAGCGGCAG
>VAYD01000021.1:0-12924 GCA_005883905.1 Actinomycetota bacterium | reverse complement strand
AACGCGAGCGGGAAGACGATCGCGGCCTGCATCGGCCCGGCGGAGTCGGCGCTCGGGAGCCAGCGCACGACGCCGATGCCGAGCGCGGTGAAGGCGGCGGCGCCGAGCACGACCGCCGCCGCGAACGCCGGCAGCGTCTGCGCGCGGACGGGCACGCCGAAGAGGACGTGCGCGAGCACGAGCGTGCTCACGGTCATCGCACCGGTGACGCAGATCGCGCTTCCCGCGCGGCCGCCGAAGAACGCCCACCACGGCAGCGGCGTGCTCTTGATGCGCTTGAGCAGGCCCTGCTCGCGCGCGGAGGCGAGGCTGACGGCGAGGTTCGAGAACGTCGTCGTGACGACGCCGTAGGCGACGATGCCCGGCACGAAGAACGTCAGGAACGGGATCGTGCTCCCGTTGTCGACGGTGCTGTTGCGGTTCAGCGAGCCGAACAGCAGCAGCATCATGATCGGGAACATGAACGAGAAGATCGCGCGGCGGCGGTCGCGCCAGAAGGCGCGCTGCTCGTAGCGGATCTGCCAGAGCACGAGGGTCAGGGTCTGACCCACAGCACCGCGAAGCGGTCGCGAGGTCATGCGGCGACCTCCTCGGTGAGCGACAGGTAGACGTCTTCGAGGCTCGGGCGCGCGACGGTCAGTCCGGGCAGGTCCAGGCCGCGCTGGAGCGCCCATCCGGTCAGCGCGTGAGCGATTGCAGTGGGCCGCTCGGTCGTGACGAGGACGGTGTTGTCCTCGACGGCGACCGCGGCGTCCGCGCCCAGGCGCGGCAGGTCGGCGGCGGTCGCGCCCGCAGGCAGCCGGAAGCGGATCTCGGCGGGGGCGGCGTCGCGGCCCGCGAGCTCAGACGGCGGGCCTTGCGCGACGAGCTCGCCGTCGCGCATCACGGCCACGCGATCGGCGAGCGCCTGGGCCTCGTCCATGAAGTGCGTCGTGAGTACGACCGTGCGGCCCTCGGCGCACAGTGCGCGGATCGTGCTCCACGCCTGCCGGCGGGCATGCGGGTCGAAGCCCGTGGTCGGCTCGTCGAGGAACAGCACGTCGGGGTCGCCGATCAAGCCGAGCGCCAGATCCAAGCGGCGCCGCTGCCCGCCGCTGAGCGCGTGGACGTTCGTGCCGCGCGCCTGGGCGAGCCCGACGAGCTCGATGACCTCGCTCGGGTCGCGCGGGCGGCGGTACCAGCGCGCATGCATCTCGAGCAGCTCGGCGACGGTGAGCGCCGGCGGCAGCCCACAGCTCTGCAGGACGATCCCGATGCGGTCGAGCAGGGCGCGCTCGCCCGCGGCCGGGTCGAAGCCGAGCACCTCGACCTGCCCGGCGTCGGCGCGGCGGTGCCCCTCCAGGATCTCCACCGTCGTGGTCTTGCCCGCGCCGTTGGGCCCGAGCAGGCAGAACACCTCGCCGCGGCGGACCTCGAACTCGACGCCGCGCACCGCCTCGTGGCTTCCGTAGGCCTTGCGCAGGCCCTGAACCGTGATCGCTGACATGGCCAAGGACGGTAGGAGCGCCGCCGCCGGACCGTAAGTGGCGGCCGTCCTGGGTTCGCCATGACATTCATCACGGTACGATCCATGTGCCCCGGTGGAGTGCGACCGCCCGGGTTGACAGGGCTCGTGGAGTGAGACCGCCGAGCCGAGCGATCCGAAAAGGAGACATCAATGCCTGAGGCCGTCATCGTCGACGCCGTGCGCACACCGATCGGCCGTGCCGTCAAGGGCTCGCTGAAGGACGTGCGGGCGGACGACCTTGCTTCGATCCCGCTCAAGGCGCTGAAGGAGCGCAACCCCGAGGTGGACTTCGGCGAGACCGTCGACGTCATCATGGGCGCCGCGTTCGGCGCCGGTGAGCAGGGCTACAACGTCGGCCGCAATGCGCTGCTGCTGGCCGACTACGACCATCACGTCCCGGGCGTGACCGTGAACCGCTTCTGTGCCTCGTCGCTGCAGACGATCCGCAACGCGTTCCACGCGATCAAGGTCGGTGAGGGTGACCAGTACGTCGCGGCCGGCGTCGAGGCCGTGTCGCGCGCCGGGGATGCCGGGAACTTCGAGTTCCACCCCAAGCTCGACGGCTCCGAGGGCTCGGTCTACAACGTCTACATCCCGATGGGCCTGACCGCCGAGAACGTGGCGGATCGCTGCAAGGTCAGCCGCGAGGCCCAGGACGAGTGGGCCGTGGTCTCGCAGAACCGCGCCGTCGAGGCTCGCGACAGCGGGCACTTCGACAAGGAGATCGTCCCGGTCACGACGCCGGACGGCACGACTGTCACGGCCGATGACGGTCCGCGCCCGGGCACCACGATGGAGGTGCTCGCCGGGTTGAAGCCGGCGTTCCGGCCAGACGGCACGGTCACCGCCGGCAACTCGTGCCCGCTCAACGACGGCGCCGCCGCGGTGCTCGTCATGAGCGATGCGAAGGCCGAGAAGCTCGGCCTCAAGCCTCGCGCGCGGATCATCGCCTCGACGGTCGCCGCGATCCGCCCGGAGATCATGGGCCTCGGCCCGATCCCGGCCATCCAGAAGCTCCTCGAGGCGACGGGCAAGACGATCGACGAGATCGACATCGTCGAGATCAACGAGGCGTTCGCCGCCCAGATCGTCCCCTGCAAGGAAGAGCTCGGGATCCCCGACGAGAAGCTCAACCCGTTCGGCGGCGCGATCGCGCTCGGCCACCCGTTCGGCATGACCGGCGCGCGCATCATGACGACCCTCATCAACGGCCTGGAGGCCACCGGCGGCCGCTACGGCATCGAGTCGATGTGCGTGGCCGGCGGGATGGGCATGGCGATGATGATCGAGCGCCTGAACTGACCCTCCTGTGGCTTCGGGCCCGCGCTGTTGCGCGAGCCCGGACGCCGCGGGTACGATCGCCCGCACCCATAGGGGAAGGAGTCCACGTTGGATCCGAACGATCTGAAGTCCGTCCCGCTGTTCGCCTCGCTGCGCGACGACGAGCTCAAGCAGCTCGCCCAGCAGGCCGAGGACGTCGACGTCCGTGAGGGCAAGCAGCTCATCACCGAAGGGCGATTCGCGTACGAGTTCTTCGCGATCAAGGAGGGCACGGCCGACGTCAGCATCGAGGGCAACGTCGTCCGGCAGCTCGGTCCCGGAGATTTCTTCGGCGAGATGGCGCTGCTGGTCACCGACCGGCGCACGGCGTCGGTCGTCGCGACGTCGCCGATGCGGCTCGTCGTGCTGACGGCAGGTCAGTTCCACGCGCTCGAGCGTCAGCTGCCGAGCGTCGCAGCGCAGATCCGCACGGCCATCGCGGAGCGCCGGGCGAGCATCGCCTGACGATCGCCCGCCGCGCACCCGCGCCATGATGTGCGGGTGCGTGCTGCAACGGTCCGGATCGGCGCCGCGATCGTGGTGGTGCTGCTGTGCACGTCCGCGATCTGGCTGCTGTTGCACTGGCTGCGGCCCGAGGCGTTCCAGGGCGAGGGCGCGCTCCTGCCCGCACTGGGCCGTTACCTTCGCGACGCGTTCCTGCACTTCGACCTCGGCGAATCGCGAACGCTGCGGCGGCCGGTGGCGGACGTCGTGCGCGAGGGCCTGCCCGCGGACCTGCAGCTGCTCCTGGGCGGCGTGCTCGTCGGCCTGGCGGCCGGCATCGCCGGCGGGATCTACAGCGCGGCCCGCCCGGACAGCATCGGCGCGCATGCGCTGCACGTCGTCGCGATGTTCGGCGTGTGCGCGCCGGTCTACGTCGTCGGGCTGCTCGCGCTGCTGCTGTTCGGCTCGCACATCGGGCGCGTCGTCGATCTCGGCATCCCGCTGACGTACACCTCGTTCAGCGACTCGCCGAGCCGCTGGCTGACGTCGATGGTGGTCCCCTGGCTCGTCGTCGGCTTCCCCATCGCGGGCGCGGCGCTGCGCGTCATGCGCGCGCAGACGCTCGAGGTCACCGGCGAGGTCTACCTGCGCACCGCTCGGGCCAAGGGGCTCAGCGAGCGTGAGGTCTTTCGCCACCACGCGCTGCGGCCGTCCGTGGCGCCCGTGCTGGTGATGGCCGGCGCGACCGCGAATGTCATCCTGCTGAACATGGTTCTGGTCGAGCGGGCGTTCAGCGTGCCCGGCGTCTTCCAGCACCTCAACCGCGCGATGGACACCGGAGACTGGCCGATCCTGTTCGCCCTCACGATCGAGGGCGCGATCATCGTGTGCGCGTTCAACCTGCTCGCGGATCTGGCGCTGATGGCGGTCGATCCGCGTGTGCGCCGGCCGGCCACGGCCGTCTGAGCTCGCTCAGGGCATCGGCGAGCGCCGCCGAGACCTCGTCGAGCGGCGGCTCCAGCGCGCGGTCGGCGAGCAGACCGAAGCAGACCGCGCCGTCGTAGCTGAGCACGCCGACGCTCAGCCCCTGCGAGGACGGGTTGAGCGGCACGATCGGGTGCACGCGCTCGAGGCGCACCCCCGACAGGTAGAACGGCTGCTGCGGGCCCGGCAGGTTCGACACGACGAGGTTGAACGCCCGCACGCCGCTCATCGCGCGGGCAAGCGCGCTGGAGACCAGCGGCGGCGCCCATCCCGACGCGCCGACGAGCAGCGCGCCGGCGCGCACCGCCGCCGAGTCCTTGAGCTTCGCCATCTGCTCGTGCACCCGGTGCATCCGCTCGATCGGGTCGGCCTCGTGCGTGGGCAGGTCGACGAGCACGGTCGAGAACCGGTTGCCGCCCTCCTCGCCGCCGCGGCGCACCGAGACGGGCACCAGCGCGACCGGGTCGACGCCGGGCGCGACGACGCGCAGCATCCCGGCGACGGCGGCAAGGATCGCGTCGTTGACGGTCGCGCCGTGCGGCTTCGCGGATTCCTTCAGCGCCTGCAACGACGCGGTCTGGAGGGCATAGCTGCGGTTGGGCCCGATGCTGCGGTTCAGCGACGTCATCGGCGCCGCCGGCCGCGTGCGAGCGAGCTGCGTCATGAGTTCGGTCGCGCGCTTGAGGTCCTCGGCGGCGCGGCGCGGATCGGTCGTGAGGGCTCGCTGGGCAGCGTCGAGCAGCGCCCGCTGCGCGTGCAGCGCCGGCATGGCCATCATCTTCGCCAGGTGGCGGCGGCGGTCGTACGGGCGCGGGGCCCAGTCGGACTCCGCGCGCAGGTCGAGCGGCTCCGGGGTGGGGTCGAGGATCACGGTGCCGATGTCGATCGCGGCGATGCCGTCGACGAGCGCGTGGTGCATCTTGGCCACGACCGCGTTGCGCCCGCCCTCGAGGCCTTCGACGAGCGTCACCTCCCACAGCGGCCGCGCGCGATCCAGGCGCCGCGACATCTCGGTGCCGATCAGCTCCGCGAGCTGCGCGTCGGTCCCGGGCGGTTCGAGGCGCGTCACGCGGACGTGCCAGCGGATGTCGAAGTGGTCGTCGTCGACCCAGACCGGGTTGGTGATGCCCGAGGCCGCGTGCTGCAGGCGCTGGCGGTAGCGCGGCACCAGGTGCAGGCGCGACCCGATGCGCTCGATCAGGCGCTCGTAGCCGACCTCCGACGCGAACACGAGCGCGCCGCCCATGGCCATGTTCACCGGCCCCTGCTCGGCCGCCAGCGACGACCGGTCGGCGGGGGAGAGGTCCTCTGCCATGGACAGCGACCCTACCCGGGAAGGATGATGCCCGCCGTGGCGTCTAGGAGGGTGATGCTCCGGTCCTGTGTGCTCGCGCTGCTCGCGTGCGGATTGCTCGCGACGACAGCCGCTGCCGCCGATCCGACCTTCCAGTTCCCGGTCGGCGGCCACCTGTACTCGCCGACGCAGCTCACAGTGGCGCCGACGGACACGGCGGTCTGCTGGTCGCCGCAGGGCGAGGGCTTCGGCGCGCACCCGCTGGTGTTCGACACCGGCGAGCTCTCGAATGTCTCCTCCGGCTCGTCGGACACCTGCCAGAGCATCACGACGCTGCGGCCGGGCTTCTACGCCTTCCATTGCGCGATCCACGGCCACGCCGGTCAGGAAGGGAGCGTCGGCACCGGCATGAGCGGGTCGTTCACGATCCCGGGCGACGGGACCGCCACGCCCGACTTCCAGTTCGAGCAGAGCGGAGCGTCCGTGATGTTCACGTACACGGGCACCGGCGACCCGGACGCCGGCTCCGGGGACGTGATCACCAAGTACGTCTGGGACTTCGACGGCAACGGGAGCACCGACGGGACGTCGACGACGACCACCGTGCAGCACACGTACACGGCCAACGGCACGTTCCATCCGACCGTCCGCGTCATGGACAAGGGCCACGTCGTTTCGGCGCCCGCGACGCGCGACATCACGATCAGCGGTCTCCCCGATCCGACGCCTCCGCCTCCCCCTCCGGGCGGCGGCGGCACGACGCCTCCACCTCCGGGCGGCGGCACGACGCCCGACACGACGGCGCCGGTGGTGAAGCTCACGATCGCCAGGAAGCTCACCGTCGGCAAGACGCTGCGCGTGCCCTTCACAACCGACGAGTCCACCTCGGTGACCGCGACGCTGAAGGTCGGCAAGAAGACGGCGAAGGCGAGCAAGGACTTCGGCGCGGCCGGCAGGCACACGCTGACGATCAAGCTCACCAAGACGCTGCGGCGCCTGTTGCGCCAGCGCCGCACGGTCACGCTCACGCTCGTCGCCACCGACGACGCCGGCAACGGCACGACGCTCAAACGGACGCTGAAGTTGCGGGCTCGCTAGACCCCGGCGGTCGCGCGCAGGTGGTCCGCGTCGCGGGCGAAGACCGCGCCCTCGGTGTCGAGGAACGGCAGCTTCTCGTCGAGCCAGGTCGGCAGCCACCAGGTGCGGTCGCCGGCGAGCTTCATGATCGACGGCAGCAGGCCGAGGCGCACGATCGTCGCGTCGATGAGGACCGCGGTCGCGAGCCCGATGCCGAGCTGCTGGATCAGCGAGAAGCTCGACAGAGCGAACGCGAGGAAGACGGCGACCATGATCGTCGCGGCGCCCGTGACGACGCGGGCGGTCTTCGAGATGCCGAACTCGACCGCCGCGGTGTGTGACTGGGTGCGTACGTACTCCTCGCGCATGCGGGTGAGCAGGAACACCTGGTAGTCGATCGAGAGCGCGAACGTCACGACGAAGATGCCGGTGACCGTGACGATGTCGAGCTTCCCTGCGCCACCCATGATCGGGTTGTCGCCGACGAACAGCAGCGTGAGGATGCCGAACGCCGCGGCGACCGTGAGCAGGTTGAGCCCGACGGCGATGGCGGGCAGCACGACGGACCGCAGGATCGGGATGAGCGCCAGGTACGTCACGAGGCAGATCGCGAGAATGATGATCGGCACGCGAGTGCGGTTGACGCGCTCGAAGTCGGTCAGCTCCGGCGCCGTCCCGCCGACCGGGGCCGCGATGCCGGTCTGCTTCTCGAAGCGGTGCGTCAGCTTCCGAACGCTGTCGACGATCTGGTCCTGACGCGGGTCGTTGGTCTCGACGTTCGGCATCACGAGGATCCGCGCCTTGCGTGCGCCGTCGCCGCCGTCGACGATGCTCGACAGTGCTTCGCGGTCGGCCGGCTTCGCGCCCTCGATCCCGGCGACCGTCAGGTAGCCCGAGCGGAAGAATCCCGGCGAGTTCACGTCGAGCGAGTGCAGGACGCGCAACGGCTCGAACGGCCCGGTCCGCGTGCGCAACTGGCCGCGCACCGTGTCGATCCGCGTCGATGCGGACCCGAGCCCGTCCTGCAACTGTGAGAAGAGCGGCGTCACCTTCGCGCCGTTGGCGTCGAGCAGCTCGCCTCCGGTCGCGAGCAGCGACTGCGCGCCGCCGGCGAGGTCGTTGAGCTGCGGCTGCACGGCGGCGACGCCGTCGCGCGCCTGCCCGAGCGCGGCGGCGAGCTCGCTCTGGCCCGAATCGACGACGCTGAGGCCGGGGTTCACGAGCCGGCTCGCGCCATCGGCGACCTGCTGCATCACGTCCTGGAACTGCCCCGCCTGGCGAACGGCGGCGTCGATCTGACGGCCGGCCGCCTCGGCCAGCGCAAGCTCGCTGGCCAGCGACGCGTCGAGGCCGGCGAAGCTGCCCGCCTGCGCCGGCTTGAGCCCCCCGCTGCTGCTCCCGCCGACGGCCGCGAGCGCCGACTCGACGTGGCTGCGCGCCTCCTGGACCGCCGGGTCCGACGAGCCCGAGCGGTCCAGCGCGGCCAGCGCATCCTGGAGGTCGCGCGTGCTGGTCTGGGCCGGGACGCGCAGCAGGTTCAGGCGCGCCTGCGCGTCGCGCAGCGCGCTCTGGCCGTTGACGATCGCCGGGATCAGGGAGTTGACGCGGGTGCGAATCTCATTGAGCGCGGTGCTGAGGAGCTGCGCCTTCTGCGTCAGCGTCCGGGTGCCGCCGGCGAGCTGGCTCGCGCCGTCCGTCGCCGCCGTGAGGCCTGACTTGAGCCGGCCGATGTCACCGGTGTGGCTCGTCGCAGCGGCAAGCATGGCGCTGCCGGAGTTGAGCAGTCCCTGCGCCTGCGTGAGGCCACGAGCGACGTCCGCGGCCTGTCGGCGGGCCTCGCGGCGCGCGCGGTTCAGCTGGCGCGAGCGCGCGCCGAGCTCGCGGTCGGCTGCGGCGAGGTCGCCGCGGGACTTGTCGACCTGCTTGGGGGCGTCGCGTACTGCCGCGGTCGCGTCGGCGATGAGACCGGGGCCGGTGACGGCCCGCACGAGCGGCATCCGCGCGATCTGGCGCTCCAGCGCGTTGATCGCCACCAGCCGTTGCGGATCCATCAGCGTCCCGCGCGGCGCCGCGAGCGCGATGTCGATCTCGGGGCCGAACTTCGCCGCGCGCAGGGCATTGAACGCCTCGAGGCCGGCGCTGTTCTTGGGCAGCACGCGCGGGTCGGGTGGCGTGGTCTTGATGCCGAGCACCGGCGACGCGAACAGCAGCAGCAGCGCCGCGAGCGTGGCGACCGCGAGCGCCGCGCGTCTGCTGACGCGGGCGACGATGGCTGCAATGAGCCCGCCCTCCTCGGACGGCGGGCGGCCGAGCTGCCACATGTTCACCCGGTGGCCGAGCAAGCTCGTCGCTGCCGGCGCGATCAGGATGGCCCCGGCCATGCTCAGGATCGTCACGACGATCATGCCGATCGCCATCGACAGGAGGATCGAGCCCGGCGACAGGAGGAGTGCGACGAACGTGATCGCGAGCAGCACCATGCCGGCGAAGTTCGCGGTCCGGCCCGCGGTGTTCGCCGCGATCGATGCCGCCTGTTTGGGCGGGTGGCCCTCGGCGAGACTCGATCTGAAGCGCGTGACGATCAGCAGCGAGTAATCGATGCCGAGCGCGAGGCCGAGCATCGACGCCGCGCTCAGGGCGACGGCGTCGAGGTCGACGAAGTTGAGGATCAGCGACAGGATCCCGAAGCCCATGACCACCGTGCCGGCCGCGATCAAGAGCGGGATCCCAGCCGCGACCGGGCTGCGGAAGACGAGCAGCACGACGAGGATCAGGATCGGGATGGCGATCATCTCGCCCTTGTGGAGGGCGTCGATTGAGGATTTGTTGACCTCGCTTCCCAGTGACGGGACGCCGGCGAGGTGGGCGCGGACCGGCGCGTGCGTGTGGCTGTTGACGAAGTCCTCGAGCGGCCCTATGACGGTGTTGATGTTGCCGCCCGGCGGGATCTTCAGGTCGATGCTGATCGCCGCCTGTGTCGGACTCGGGCGCAGCTGCTGAAGCTGCTTGATGCCGCCTGCGCTCCAGGGCGAGATCGCGCGTGTGCCCGGCCGCTGCTCGAGCGCGGTCGCGAGCGCCGGCCCCTGGCGGTCGATCTCGCGCTGCGGGCCGACCAGGAGCGCGATCAGCGACTCGTTGAAGCTGCCCTTGCGCACGTCGCGCCAGTGCGTCGACTCCGTGCCGGGCACGAACAGCAGCGACGGCTGCACCTTGTCCTCGACGTTGCGGCCGTCCCCGATCGCGCCCAGCGCGACCAGCCCGAGCACGACCACGACGACGACCCATCCGACAAGAACGGGCACGGCGAAGCGAACTGCGAAGCGGGCGATCGGCGTGATCACTGGGGCGGGCGAGCCTAACCCGCTGGCGAGGCCCGGAGCAACCTGTTTAGGATCGCGCCCAGGAAATGAACCCGGCGGTGGCACTCACGCACGAAACAATCGTCGACCTCCTCGCGGGGCTCGATCTCTTCGCCTCCCTGTCGGACGAGGAGCTCGCCGAGCTCGCGGGCAAGGTCGACACCGTGAGCTGGGACCCGGCGACGACGGTGTTCTCCGAGGGCGACACCGGCGAGTCCTGCTACGTGATCAACAGCGGTTTCGTGAAGCTGACGCGCCGCTTGGTCGACGGCTCGCCGATCACGCTCGCCCAGGTGGGCCAGGGCGGCATCGTCGGCGAGCTCGCGCTGTTCGCGACCGATCGCCGCTCGGCGACGATGCAGGCCGTCGAACCGACGACAGCGGTCGCGATCTCGCGCGAGGACCTGATGGCGATCCTCGAGAACAACGCGCGCGCTGCGATCAACATGGCGATTCACGTGGCGGAGCTGTTGCAGCGTGCCGACGAGCGACTGTTCGCGACGTCGACCTCGACCGTCAACGGACGGATCCTTGCGACGCTGCTGGCTCAGGTGGAGGCGCGCCAAGCGCGCCACCCGGGGGAGGACAACGTCGAGCTGGTCGGCTCGCCGACCGACCTCGCGCGGATCGCCGGCACGCCCAAGGACGCGGCGACACGGCTGCTGCACTGGCTCGAGAACGAGGGGATCATCACGCTCAAGCGAGGCAGGATCATCGTCCGCTCGCCGGCGGCGCTGAGGGAGCAGCTCGGCTGATCCGGCCCGCCGCACTTGCCGGGGCGGCGCTGGCGCTGTCCGCGGCTGCCGGAACCCATGCGCAGTCCAACGGTCCAGTCGCCCTCGACCCGGCCGTGGCGCGGCAGGGCACGGCATTCGTGCTCGGGCTCGACGCGCCGCCGGCATCCGGGCCGATCGTCGCGCGGCTGCCGAAGGGCATGCGCGCGAACACGAAGTCGCGCACGAAGCTGTGCGGCCGAGCCGACGCTGCCCGCGGGACGTGCCCGGCGGAGAGCCGGATCGGCTCGGGCCGCTACGTGATCGACATCGCGGGCTTTCTGAATCCGGGCGGGCAGACACAGCTCACGTGGTCGATCGACGCGTTCCTCGGGAAGCCCGCGAACAAGGGCGACATCGCGTCGGTCGTGCTGCTGGCGAAGCTGCTCGGGGCCGACAGCGTGGCGACGCTGCTGACGCCCGAGCTCGGCATGAGCGTCCCGGTCACCGCAACGACGACGGCGCGCCTGCGCCCCGGGCTCGAGGTGCGGCTGCCCGGCGTGCCCGTGCAGCTCTCGGTGCCGCTGCCGTCGACCGCGACCCCGTCGCGGCTGGAGCTCAACCTCAGCGCCGTGCACACCACGCGCGAGAACTTCGTCCGGCGCATCAAGGTGCCGACGCTCTCCGGCTACGAGATCCGCAAGGTGCCCGATCACCGCCTGGTCAGCCACTACCTGTTCCGCGCGCCTGACCGCTGCACCGGCTCGTGGCCCTACGAGCTGCTCGCCGGCGGCCGCCGCACCAGCGGTCGGATCTCCTGCACGGCGACGCTTCTCTAGCGCGGCGCCATTCGCAGCGCGCCGTCGAGGCGGATCGTCTCGCCGTTGAGCATCGTGTTCTCCACGACCTGCGCGGCGAGCTGCGCGTACTCCTCGGGCCGCCCAAGCCGCGGCGGGAACGGGATCGACTCGCCGAGCTTGGTGCGCGCCTCCTCGGGCAGCGCCGCGAGCAACTGCGTGTCGAACAGACCGGGCGCGATCGTCACGACGCGGATCCCGTACTGCGCGAGGTCGCGCGCGACGGGCAGCGTCATGCCCACGACGCCGCCCTTGGACGCCGAATAGGCGACCTGCCCGACCTGGCCGTCGAACGCGGCGATCGAGGCCGTGTTGATGCACACGCCGCGCTCGCCGTTGGCGTCGGGCTCGTTGCCGATCATCGACTGTGCCGCGAGCCGTAGGACGTTGAAGGTCCCGATCAGGTTGATGTCGAGGATGATCTTGAACGGCTCCAGCGGGTGCGCGCCCTTCGACGACGCGACCTTCTGCGCCCAGCCGGTGCCGGCGCACGTCACCGCGATCCGCAGACCGCCGTCGGCCTCCGCCGCCTTCTTCACCGCGGCCTCGACCTGCTCCTCCTCACGCACGTCGCAGGCCATGAACTCGAGCCCGAGCTCGGAGGCGAGCGCCTTTCCGCGGTCGGCGTTGACGTCGGCGATGGTCACGGCGGCCCCGCTCTCGTGCAGCTGGCGGACCGTGGCCTCGCCGAGGCCCGACGCGCCGCCGACGACGAGCGCCCCTGCGTTGCGGATGTGCATGAGGCGAACCCTAATCGCGCGGCCGAGACAACGAAACGGCGAACAGCCCGTTGTCGTCCGTGAAGACCCGCTCGAGCTCGAGACCGGCGGCGGCGAGGTCGCCCTGCAGCCGCTCGTGCGTGAACTTCGCGCTGATCTCGGTGCGCAGCTCCTCGCGCGGCTCGAACTCGATGTCGAGTCCGAGCGCGCCGATGTGCACGTGCTGGCGCGACGCGGCGCGCAGGCGCATCTCGATCCACTCGCGCTCGCGGTCGAAGAACGCGACGTGGTCGAACGCGTCGACGTCGAAGTCGGCGTCGAGCTCGCGGTTCACGACATGGAGGACGTTGCGGTTGAACTCTGCGGTGACGCCCTCGCCGTCGTCGTAGGCCGCCTCCAGCATCGCCGGGTCCTTGACCAGGTCGGTGCCGAGCAGCAGGTGGTCGTCGGGGCCCATCGCCTTCGCCAGCCCGCGCAGGAAGCGCCGCCGGCTGCCCGGCGTGAAGTTGCCGATCGTCCCGCCGAGGAACGCGACGAGGCGCGGGCCGAGTGCGTCGGGCAGATGCTGCAGGTGGCGCTCGAAGTCGCCGACGATGCCGTGCACGAGCAGCCCGGGATACTCCTCGACCAGCGCCGCGGCGGTGTCGAGG
>VAYD01000175.1 GCA_005883905.1 Actinomycetota bacterium | reverse complement strand
CTGTACGACACCGGCGCGTGGTCGCTATACGACCGCAGCCCGACCAAGCCGGGCACGGAGTCCGACCTCTCCTACCACCAGCTGTTCGAGGGCTTCCTCGGCCAGCTCTGCACGAAGTTCGGCGACCCCTTCTGCACGGAGGCCGAGAGCTTCGCGCGCTACGAGACCGAGCCGGTCGCCATCAGCTCGATCGCGACGAAGATCCAGAGCAAGCGCAAGCGGATCGTCGCCAGCTTCGTGCTCAACAAGCGCGGCAGCATCCGCGTGACGCTCGAACGCGCCGGCACGCCGGTGCGTGGCTGGAGCGGCGGCATGCTGCGCGGGAAGCACACCCTCACCTGGACGCTGCCGCCGAAGGGCGACTACGAGCTCGTGGTCACAGCGACGAGCTTGAACGGCATCGTCAGCGAGGCGAGCTACGCCACGAAGCGGTAGCCGACGCCCGAATCCGTCTGGATGCAGCGGGCGCCATCCGCGGGCTCGATCTTGCGCCGCAGGTTCGCGAGATGCGTGCGGAGCGTCGCGACGTCGTCGGCGTACGCCGCGCCCCAGACCTCGGTCAGCAGCGCGGGCGCAGCAGGACGCGCAGCAGGTCGTACTCGATCGGCGTGAGGTGGACCTCCTCGCCGTCGCGCTTGACCACGCGCGCCCCGAGGTCGACCTCGAGCCCGCCCGTGCTGAACGCCGGCTCGTCGACCGCCTCCCCGGCGCGGCGCAGCACCGCGTTGAGCCGCGCGACCAGCTCGCGCGGCCCGAACGGCTTGGTGACGTAGTCGTCGGCGCCGGCCTCGAGCGCCTCGACCTTCTGGTCCTCGTCGCCGATCGCGGAGAGCACGACGATCGGCATGTCGCTCCACGACCGAAGCCGCCGGCAGACATCGACGCCGCTGCCGTCGGGCAGCATGAGGTCGATGATCGCGGCGTCGGGCGGGCGGATCGCGGCCGCGTCCAGCGCCTCGCTCGCGGTGGCCGCCACGGTGACGTCGAACCCAGCCTCGCGCAGCACGACCTTCAGCGCGCGCAGGATCTGCAGCTCGTCGTCGCAGACCAGGATGCGGCGCCCGGCGTTCATGGCAGCGGGAAGTCGATCGCGAACACGGTCCCCTGCCCCGGTTGCGACTCGGCCGTGACGGTCGCGCCGTTGGCCTCGGCGAACCCCTTGACGATCGCGAGCCCGAGGCCGACGCCGCCGTGCGCGCCGCCGTCATCGCTTTGGCGAAACGGCTCGAACACATGCGGCAGCTCGCGCGCGGGGATGCCGGGCCCGCGGTCGATCACGCGCACCTTGAGGTGTCCGCCCACGACACGCGCGCGCACGCGCACCGGGTGGTCCCCCGAGTAGCGGCGCGCGTTCTCCAAGAGGTTCACGAACACGCGCTCGAGTTGCACGGCGTCGCCCTCGATCAGCGGCAGGTCGGGGTCAAGCGCGAGCTCCACGGCCGGCCCGTCGCCGCCCTCCACGTGCTCGGCCGCGGTCCGCACGACGTCGTCGATCGAGATCCAGTCGGCGCGTGGATGCGCCACGCCGGACTGCAGCCGGGACATGTCCAGAAGGTTCTCGACCAGCCGCGACAGCCGCTGCGCCTCCTCGCTGATCACGGCGCCGAGCTCGTCGCGGTCGTGGGCGCCGATCGACGGCGAGCGCACCGCCTCGGCTGCGGTGATGATCGATGTCAACGGGGTGCGAAGGTCGTGGGAGACCGCGTTCAGCAGCGCGGTCTTGATCACGTCGGACCGCCGCAGCGCCTGGGTCTCGACCACCTCGCTCTGCAGCTGCTCGCGATCCATCGCCGCCGCGAGCAATGCGGCCACCGGCGGCGCGACGCGCGTGCGCAGGCGCTCCAGCTGCGCCGCGTCCTGGACCGGCGACACGGCCATCGACGCGGCGCGCCCCGCCCCGACGTCGAGGTCGATGACGACGTCGCCATCGCCGGGCCCGAGCTGCAGCTGGGCGGTTTCGAGCCCGAGCGACTCGGCGAGCCGCTGCGACGCCATCGGAAGCGCCTCGCCCAGGTTCGTGCCACCCAGCAGGATCCGGGCCATGTCGGCAGCCAGGTCGGCCTCCTCCTGGCGCCGGCGCGCCTCTGCCGTGCGCGCCCGCGCCACCTCGGCGAGCGTCGAGGCCAGCAGCGCGGCAGCGAAGAACACGCCCAGCGCGACCCAATTCTCCGACTTCGAGATCGTGAACTCGCCCGTCGGCGGCAGATGGAAGAAGTTGTATGCCGCCGCACTGGCGAGCGACGTCAGCAGGCCGAGCCACAGCCCCCAGTACGTCGAGACGAACAGAACGGCCAGCAGGTACACGACGCCGAGCGACACGGCCGGCGCCGCCTGCCGCAGCGGATAGAGCACCAGCGTGATCGCGGCGACGCTGAGCGCGCCGACGAGAAGACCGAGGCCCTTCGAGCGCGGTGCCAGGTCGAGGTGGAGCATCTTGGCGAAATCTTGACGACGCGCGCGGCAGCCTTGGCGAGAACTTGACGGGCGCGCCCCGACGATGGGTGCATGGCGCGCATCACCGAGCGCGGCCTGCGCCGAACCGTGGGCGTCCCAGGCCTCTTCGCGACGGCCTACGGCAACGTCGGCTCGTCGATCTACTACGCGCTCGGCCTCGTCGCGCTGCACGCTCTCGGGCTGACGCCGCTGGTGTTCATGGTCGCCGGCGGGCTGTTCGCCCTGACGGCCAAGACGTACGCCGAGGGCGCTTCGATGTACCCGGAGGCCGGGGGCTCGTCCTCGTTCGCGCGCCACGCGTTCAACGAGCTCGCCTCGTTCTTCGCCGGCTGGGCGCTGACGCTCGACTACATCATCACGATCGCCATCTCGGCGTTCTTCGTGCCGCACTACCTCGGGGCGTTCTTCCCGGAGCTGCGTCACAGCCCGGGCGACATCATCGGGGGCATCGTGGTGATCGCCGCGCTCGCCGCGGTCAACATCCGCGGCCTCGGCGAGTCGGCTCGGCTGAACCTGATCCTCGCAATCGCCGATCTCGCAACGCAGGTCCTGCTCGTGCTGGTCGGGTTCATCGTCATCCTCGACCCGCACCTGCTGGTGTCCCAGGTGCACCTCGGCGTCGCGCCGACCTACAGCGAGCTGATCTTCGCCCTGTCGCTCGCGATGGTCGCCTACACGGGCATCGAGACCGTCTCCAACATGGCCGAGGAGGCCCACGACCCGGGCCGCGACGTCCCGAAGGCCGTCAACCTCGTGGTCGTCGCGGTGCTGGCCGTGTACGCGGGCATCTCCGTGGTCGCGCTCTCGGCGCTTCCGATCGTCCACGGGCCCCACGGCTACAGCACGCTGCTCGGCACGCAGTACGAGGGCGACCCCGTGCTGGGCATCGTGAACAACCTGGGCCTGGGTGACATCGCCACCACGTTCCTGCGCTACTACGTCGGCATCCTCGCCGCGACGATCCTCTTCATCGCGACGAACGCGGGGCTGATCGGCATCTCGCGGCTCTCGTGGTCGCTCGCGGAGCACCGGCAGCTCCCTGCGATGTTCAGCACGCTGCACCGCAGGTACCGCACGCCCGCGTTCACGATCGTCTTCTACTCGGTGATCGCCGCGGTGCTCCTCATCCCCGGGCAGATCGACCTGCTGGGCAACCTCTACTCGTTCGGAGCGATGCTCTCGTTCACGACCGCGCATGTGAGCGTCATCGCCCTGCGCCTGCGACAGCCCGATCTGGAGCGGCCGTACCGCGCCCCGTGGAACGTCCGCATCCGCGGCTTCGATATCCCGCTGACCGCGTGCCTGGGCGCCGCCGGGACGTTCGCCGCATGGGTGTCCGTCGTCGTACTCCACAAGGAGGCGCGCACGGTCGGCATCCCGTGGATGCTCGCCGGGATGGCGCTGTTCGTGATCTATCGACGGCGATCGGGGCTCGACCTCACCTCGCCGGCGAAGATCGACCGCGGCGAGCGGCCCCCGGATTTCACACCCCTGGAGTACCGCTCGGCGCTCGTCCCGATCTTCGGCGACGACGTCAGCGCGGAGGCGCTGGAGGCCGCGGCGCGGTTCGTCGGACCTGAGGCCACCGTGGACGCCGTCTATGTGATCAGGGTGCCGGCTCAGGTCCCTCTCGATGGGCCGCTGAGCCGCGAGGAGGAGCATGGCCGCAACGTGCTGGAGGCGGCGCGGCTCATCGGACGGCGCAGCGGATTGCACGTTCGCACGACCCTGCTGCGGACGCGCAACCCCGGCCGCACGCTGGTCGACGAAGCTCGGCGCCTGGACTCCGAGATCATCTATCTCGCAGACAGCCACGCGCCGGCATCCGAGCGCTCGCTCGGACCGACCGCGCAGTACCTGCTCAGCGAGCGGCCATGCCGGATCATCGTCCAGACCGGCCCGAGCAACGGTCACGCGGCGATTGCGCGCGCCCATTCCCAGACGCTGAAGTCGCCTGCCGCGTAGACCGGGCTGGCGCAGTCCCAGACGAGCTGCGCGGCGAGCGCAACCGCCTGTGGCGACATCCGCTCGGGCCCGTCCAGGCGGCCGGCGATCGCCAGGAGCTCCCCACGAGCCGCGAGCACGTCCTTGCCCTGGAGCGGCGGCCGCGAGCCGAGCATCGGCTCCTCCGCGGCGTCGAGCAGGCTGCGGATCGTCCTCGCGATCGCGTGGCGTGTGGCGCGCGACGTCAGCTGATCTGCGCGCAGGGCCAGCAGCGGGTCGCTCGCCGGATCGGCGCCCTCGGCCAGCGCGGCGTCGAGGGTCGCGCGCCGGCCGAGGGTTCTCAGGCGCAGCGGAACAACGGTCATGCATGCATCGTCGGGCGGGACCCGTTAACGGCGCGTCGAGATCACGTGCACCGCCATCAAGATCGTGCAAAGACGGGCCTTCGGGCCGCGGATCGGCGCTACTGTCGCTCGCGGTGTGCCGGGAAGCCTGGTCGGCGTCATGTCGTCGACCCCGAGGTCTGCCAATGGCTTCCACACGCAGGCGCGCCCTGCTCTTCTTCGCCTTCGCCTTCGCCGTGATGGCGGATCCCGTGTCCTCCGTGGCCTACGCGATCGAGGCGGCGCTGCGTGCGTTGGGCGGCCACCTCGAGCTCCTGACGGCCACGATGGCGCTGGTCGTCGGGATCATCGGGCTG
>VAYD01000174.1:1560-5969 GCA_005883905.1 Actinomycetota bacterium | reverse complement strand
CCGAGGTAGTTCGGGCGCTCGTGGTGCTCGCGGTGGGCCTTGGAGGACGGCAGCTCGACCCGGCGGCCGCGCAGGCGAAAGGGCCTGGCGTGCAGCAGGTAGACGTGGATCGCCCACTCGCCGAACGGATAGACGACGATCATCGCGACGACGGCGACGGCGTCCCAGTAGGTGAAGCCACCGAGCGCGAGGCGCGCCGCGAGCGCGGCGCCGATGGCGAGCGCGATGACCTTCGGCGAGCGGTTCGCGCGGAACTCGCGCCAGGCGTGATCGAGGGTCTTGACCTCCCTGCCGAGGCGGGCTGCACCCATAAAGTGAGGATATCCCCATGGCGCTCGGCGCTCGCCACGCCGATGATGTTGATCGTGACGACGTTGCGACATTGGCTCGGCCGCCTGGGCAAGGACACCCTGTACCTCACGACCGGGCTGCCAATGGGGATCCTGACCTTCACGGTCGCGGTGACCGGCTGGTCGACCGGCCTCGGCCTGCTGATCACGCTGATCGGCTTTCCCGTGCTGCTGGTGACGGCGCTGGCGATCCGCGGCCTGTCGCACGTCGAGCGAGCGCGGGCCGAGCTCGTCCGCGACGAGAAGCTGGTCGCGCGCTACAAGGAGCCGGCGAAGCCCGGGGTCTGGGCGCGCGTCAAGTCGATCTTCAGCGACGCGCAGAACTGGCGCGACCTGGGGTGGGCGCTGCTCCTGCTGCCGATCGGGATCGCGGGCTTCACCATTGCCGTGACGGCGATCGGCGCGGTGCTCGGGCTGGTCTTCGCGCCGGCGTGGACCTGGGCACTGTGGGACAGCGCCGATCCGCCGGACCTCGGGCTCTTTCACGTGACGGACATCTGGACGGCGCTGGCTGCGACAGCGATCGGGATCGCGATCGCGCCGCTGGGGCTCGCCTGCGTGCGCGGCTCGGCCGCCGCGTCCGCTGCGCTCGCGGGCGCGCTGCTGGCGCCGCGCACCGAGGAGCTCGAGGAGCGCGTCGAGGTGCTGCAGGCGACGCGTGCGGGCGCCGTCGACGCGGCGGCCGCGGAGCTCGAGCGCATCGAGCGCGACCTGCACGACGGCGCGCAGGCTCGACTCGTGGCGATCGCGATGGATCTCGGGCTCGCGCAGCAGAAGCTCGACGAGGATCCGGAGCACGCCCGCCAGCTGCTCGCCGAGGCGCGCGACGGCGCGACCGCGGCGCTGGTCGAGCTGCGTGACCTGGCACGGGGGATCCGCCCGGCGCTGCTGGCCGAGCGCGGGCTTGCCGAGGCGGTGCGCGCGTTCGCGACGCGCTCGCCGGTGCCCGCGACCGTGACGGCCGACGTCGGCCCCGAGCGGATGCCCGAGCCGGTCGAGTCGGCGGCGTACTTCGTCGTCGCCGAGGCGCTGGCGAACGTCGCCAAGCACGCGAACGCCAGGCGCGCGACCGTGTCGCTCGTGCGCCGCGACGACAAGCTCGAGGTGCTCGTGGTCGACGACGGCCACGGCGGCGCGAACCCGGATGGCGGCGGGCTCAAGGGCCTGCGCGCCAGGGTCGAGGCGCTGGACGGGACCCTCGGTGTGGCGAGCCCGGCCGGCGGGCCGACGATGCTGCGGGCGGAGCTGCCATGCGCGTCGTGATCGCCGAGGATCTCGCGCTGCTGCGCGACGGGCTGACGCGCCTGCTCGAGTCCAACGACTGCACGGTCGTCGCGGCCGTGGACAACGGCCACGCGCTGATCTCGGCGATCGAGGAGCACAGGCCCGATGTGTCGGTCGTCGACGTGCGACTGCCGCCGACGTTCCGGGACGAGGGCGTGCGCGCGGCGCTCGAGGCGCGGCGCCGCGTCCCCGGGACGCCGGTGCTGGTGCTGAGCCAGTACGTCGAGCGCACGTATGCGTCGGAGCTCCTGTCCGACGGCGCCGGGGGCGTCGGCTACCTGCTCAAGGACCGGGTCGCCGATCCCGCGGAGTTCGTCGACGCCGCGCGGCGCGTGGCTGCGGGCGGCACCGCGCTGGACCCGGAGGTCGTCTCGCAGCTCCTGGGCGGCCGCGGCGCCGACAGCCGGCTGTCAGAGCTGACGCCGCGCGAGCGCGAGGTGCTCGAGCTGATCGCGGAGGGCCGCTCGAACGCTGCCATCGGCCAGGCACTGGTCATCAGCGCCAGCGCGGTGGAGAAGCACATCTCCAACGTCTTCTGGAAGCTCGACCTGCCGGCGAGCAACGCGGACCATCGCCGCGTGCTCGCCGTCCTGGCCTACCTCAACGGCTGAGAATGAGGGGTCTGACCCCTCATTCTCATTTGAGACTCAGGGGTCAGACCCCTGAGTCTCAGTCGATCGGTTGGTTGGACCGGAAGATCCCCTCGGGATCCACCTTCGCCTTGATGGCGCGCAGCCGGTCGAGCGTGTCCTTCTCGAAGAACTCGCCGGGCTGCGACGGCTTCTCCGTGAAGTTCAGGTACTTGCGGGCGCTCTGGTAGGGCTCGAAGGCCTCGTCCATGCGGGCGAGGTCCTGCTCTGCCTTGGCCGCCATGTCCGGCGTGACCGCCATCGAGGCCGCGAACGAGACGTACTCGGCGTCGATGTGTGCCGCGCCGTGCGACGCGTCCGGGCGGGCGATCGCGCCGCCGAGGTGGCGGATCTCCGCGGTCAGGATGTCCGACCCGCTGTCGGCGCCGTTGGCGGCGACGAACGCGTCGATCGCCGGCTCGAGGTCGCGGATGCCCTTGACGACCTCGTCGCCCGAGCGCTGGTCGCCGATGTGGATCACCTCGACCATCGCGAAGTGCTTGCCCCGGAACGGCTCCGGGATGTCCGGGAACGGCGGCACGCGCAGGATGCGGCCGATGCTCGTGGTGCGGTCGTCGACCTTCTCGGTCAGCTCGCGCCAGGCGTGCAGGACCTCCGATGCGCGCTCGATCGGGAAGAACGCGGCGCCGGCGTAGACCGTCGGCAGGTCGAAGAGCTCGAGCTCCAGCGCGGTGATGACACCGAACGCGCCGCCGCCGCCACGGATCGCCCAGAACAGGTCGGTGTTCTGCCTCCGGTCCGCGCGCACGAGCTCGCCGTCGGCCGTGACGACCTCGGCCGCAAGGATGCGGTTGGCGCTCAGCCCGTAGCGGCGGGCCAGGAAGCTGATGCCGCCGCCGAGCGAGTAGCCGACGACGCCGACGTCGTGGGAGGAGCCGGCGAGGGCGGCGAGGCCGTGCTCGCCGGCGGGACCAACGACGTCGCCCCACTGCGCGCCGGCCTCGACGCGGGCGACGCGGCTGGACGCGTCGATCTCGACGCCGCGCATCTCGTGGGTCTTGATGAGCAGCGTGTCGCTGAGGTCGCCGAGCGGCGACGCGTTGTGGCCGGTGCCCTGCGCGGCGATGCGCAGCCCCTCGCGCTTGGCGTAGAGGACGGCAGCGACGACCTGCTCGGCATCGCGCGGCACGGCCACGGCGGCGGGGTGCTGATCGACAGTGAGGTTCCAGGCTGGACGAACCTCGTCGTAGCGCGCGTCGCCGGGACGCGCGATCTCGAGGGCAGAAAGAGTCACGGGATTCATGCCCGGGACCGTAGGTTCGCCGGCCGAACCTTTCGTCCGACGCGGGAGTGATCGTGCGTCGGCCGTGCGGCCTACGCGCGGGTCATCCTTGCGACGGACCCGCCGCGATCACCGAGCGGACGTCGTCGAGCCGCGGCTGGTTGCCGAAGCCGGTCAGGCACCACGTGGCGCCGGCCTCGAACCACGGCGCCGGGTCGACGCCCGGCTCGTTCGTCACGACGAGGTCGAACGGCGGCGGCGGGATCTCGGCCTTCAGCTGCGCGAGGTCGTCCGGCGCCGGGACGTTGATCGGGAACAGGCCGTCGAAGCGGACGGCGCGGCGCACCGGCCGGCGGTTCGGCCAGTTCGCAGCGAGCCAGATGGGGATCCGGTGCGCCGGCATGGGCAGGAACGCGCCGTCCCAGAAGCGCCGCAGCTCGGCGAGGCCCTCGTCGAGCAGCTTCGCGCGCGCCTTCGCGTCGGCCTCCTCGCCGAACTTGGTGAACTCCTTGCTGTTGTCGGAGCCCAGTCCGGCGCCGAAGACGAAGCGACCGCCGCTCAGGAGGTCGAGCGTCACGGTCTCGCGCGCGAGCTTGTGGATCCGGCGGCGCGCGGGGGGTGTGATCAGCGGGCCGATGACCACGCGCTGGGTCGCCGCCGCGATCGCCGCCATGCTCACCCACGGGTCCAGCAGCGCCTGCACCGGCGGGCGGTAGGCGACGTGGTCCCAGAGGAAGAAGCCGTCGAAGCCGGCCTGCTCGGCGTCGCGCGCGAGCTCTGCGAGCAGCTTCGGGTCGGCCAGCTCGTCGAACGGCGCGACGAAGATCCCGCGCTTCATACGCCGGGGACGTTGCTCTGCAGGCGGCGCATGCCGGCCAGCCAGCGATCGGTGTCGTCGACCTT
>VAYD01000174.1:0-1552 GCA_005883905.1 Actinomycetota bacterium | reverse complement strand
CATGAAGCGGTTGGCCTCGATCGCCTTCATCACCTCGGTCGCGACGTCCTCGGGCTCGAGGATCTGCCCGGCCGCGGCGACGACGTTGACGCTCTGCGAGTCGGCGTCGAGCCCCGCGTTGAGCAGGTTCGTGTTGACGCCCATGGGGCACAGGCAGTGAACCTGGATGCCGCGGTCGCCGTAGGTGATTGCGAGCCACTCGGCGAACGCCACGGCCGCGGCCTTGCTGACCGAGTACGGCGCGTCGCCGATCTGCGTCAGCACGCCCGCGGCCGACGCCGTCGTGACCCACAGACCCGCGCCGCGCTCGTACCAGGCGGGGATGAGCAGCTGCGCCGCGGTGATGTGCGCGTCGATGTTCACGCGCATCGTCGCGGCCCAATCGTCGCGGTCGCCGAGGCCGGTGCCGGTGCCGATGCCGGCGTTGGCGAAGAAGCCGTCGACGTGCCCGGCCGTCTCAAAGGCGCGCTTGAGCAGCGCCGCGTCGGCGACGTCGCCGGCGACTGCGCTCGCCTGCTCCCCGATCGCCGCCGCGGCGGCTTCGACGCGCTCGGCGTCGAGGTCCACGAGCACCGCATGCTCGGCCCCGCGCTCGAGCGCCGCCTTCGCCATCGCGAGGCCGATCCCGCCTGCCGCGCCGGTCACCACGATCCGCTTCCCGGTTAGGTCCATGGGGCCGGAACCTACTATCCAAGGGGTGCGCCTCAGCGTCCTGGACCAGTCCCCGATCCCTGAAGGGTCGACGAACGCCGACGCCTTGGCGAACACGATCGACCTGGCGCGGCTCGCCGACGAGCTCGGCTACCAGCGCTACTGGCTGGCCGAGCACCACGGCGGGCCGATGCTCGCGGGGTACGCTCCGGAGGTCCTGATCCCGGCGGTCGCAGCCGCCACGGAGCGGATCCGCGTGGGCTCGGGCGGCGTGATGCTGCCGCACTACAGCCCGTTCAAGGTCGCCGAGGTGTTCACGCTGCTGGCCGCGATGCATCCCGGGCGCATCGACCTCGGCCTGGGGCGCGCATCGGGGACCGACCCGCGGACGACGTTCGCCCTGCAGCGCGACCGCAGCCGCGCCGCGCCGGACGACTTCCCCCAGCAGCTCGCCGAGCTGCTCGGCTACCTCGACGGCACGCTGCCGCAGGAGCACCCGTTCCATTCGCTGACGAACTGGCTGCCCGAGCAGCGCCCGGAGGTCTGGCTGCTCGGCTCCTCGCCGCAGTCGCGCATCTGGGCGAACGAGGGCGGCCTGCGCTACGCGTTCGCCGACTTCATCAACCCGGACGGCGCGTCGTTCGCGAAGCCGGCCGACGCCGTGGCGGTCTGGGTCGTGTGCGCCGAGACCGAGGAGGAGGGGCAGCGGCTCGCGTCGTCGAGCCGGATGACGTTCAGCCTGCTGCGGCGCGGGCGGTTGATCCAGGTGCCGCCGCCGGAGAAGGCGCTGCGCTATCTGGAGCAGTACGTCTCGGATTCCCGCGGCCGGCGTGGCGTGATCGGCGATCCGGACCAGGTGCGCGCCGGCGTCGAGGAGATCGCGCAGGCCTACGGCGCCGAC
>VAYD01000549.1:2633-3004 GCA_005883905.1 Actinomycetota bacterium | reverse complement strand
CGCCGGTGCCGAAGAACGCCTCGAACGCCTCGTGTGACGGGCAGGTGTCGACGACGACGATCCCGTCGTCGGCGCGCAGGCACAGGTGCAGGATCATCCTCTCAGGCGGGATGTCCGCGAGCATCGCGTCATAGCGGGCGAGTAGGCCGTCGGGGTCGCCCCGGAAGGTTGAGATGGAAGCGTGCATGGGGCGCAGCATCTGCGGCCGCCGTGATGCGACCGTCACGCGATCGTCAATCGGGCGCCGGCCGCGACTGCGACCACGCGAGCAACCGCATCAGATCGTCAGCTCAGTCAGCTTTGTCACCAGCTGATCGGGCTCGATCGTCGTGGGTGCGGGCAGTCCGCGATCCACGAACGCCGTGCGCAAT
>VAYD01000549.1:0-2511 GCA_005883905.1 Actinomycetota bacterium | reverse complement strand
GGCGATGACCATCGCCGTTCAGTCGCTCGAGCGCCGGCGCGACGTCCGCGAACGCGGGCATCTCGGCTGGCGTCTCGCCGCCGGCAGCGTCGAGCAGGCTGCCGAACGGCCGGAAGTCGCCCGCGAGCGTGTGCGCCATCGCGAGCTGCACTGCCCGCTGGAGAACGGGCAGTCGGTCGCCGGGATCCAGCAGCGTCCCGTTGAGATCGAACAGGACGAGCGCCATGGCGCGGGGTGTACCCGGCGCCGCTCGTTTCAGCGCTTCACGCGGTAGTCGACGAACGTGGCGTACGGCGACTGGCGCACGCCGATGTGCTCGAGCTCGAGCGACTGGCCGAAACCGTCGAAGAGCCGCTTACCGCCGCCGAGGACCACGGGCGCGACGACGATCGACAGCTCGTCGACGAGTCCGGCTGCGAGCGCCTGGCGGATGACGTCGGCGCCGCCCATCACGTGCACGTCCTTGTCGCCGGCGGCCGCGCGTGCGCGCTCGATCGCCTCCTCGACGCCGTCGACGAACGTGAACGCGTCGCCGTCCGGCTGCTCCTCGGGCCGGTGGGTGACGATGAAGAACGGCAGGCCCCACGGGTTGCGGTCGCCCCAGTGCCCGGCGGCCTCGTACGTCCAGCGGCCGCCGACGACGGCGCCGGCGCGCGCCATCGCGCTCTCGAGCCAGGCCGCGTCCTCGCCGGTCGCCTCGCCGCTCGGCTCGGCGTCGTAGCTCCATGGGCCGCCGAAGACCCAGTAGTGCAGCCGCTCGCCGCCCTCGCCGAGTCCCTTGCCCGGCCCGTCGCCGGGGCCGGCGACGTAGCCGTCGACCGATGTCGTGATGCCTGCGAAAACCTTGGTCATGCGGCCACAGACGGCTGTGGCAGCGCGAACTCATCGGCGTGCTCGCGTGAGCCGGCCGTCGCTGCGATGCGGCACGCGATCCGCTCTGCGTCGCGCCCGACGCCGCCGACCGTGTGGGAGTTGAAGGCGTAGAGGAACGGCCGGCCGACGCGGTAGAGGCCGGGTTGCGCGACCGCGGCGCCGTGGTGGTCGGTGTCGATGTCGCCGTCCTCGCCGAGCACCTGAAGGTCGATCCAGTCGTAGGCCGGGCGGTAGCCCGTCGCCCAGATGACGCTCGCCGCGTTCACCACCGTCTCGTCGCCGAGCAGCGGCCTGCCGTCGCGCACGCCGGCGGTGCGCGGCACGAACTCGACGCCCGCCGCAGCTGCGCTTGACCCGGATGCGCGGCTCCTTCGAGGCCCGGATCTTCGGGAGCGCCTTGCGGCCGATCGGCGTGCCGAACGTGAGCACGTGCGACCAGACCTGCCACAGGATCGGGAAGATCACGCGCCCGGCCGGCCCCTCGATGTCGAACGGGATCTGCGGGCCGGGGTCGCCCGAGAGCAGCACGCGGCGGTCCGCGGCCAGCTCGAGCGCGATGTCCGCGCCGGAGTTGCCCGCGCCCACCACGAGCACGTCGCCGTCCGGCAGCTCGCGCGGGTTGCGGTAGGCGCTTGAGTGCAGTTGCGTGATGCGCGTGTCGAGGTCGCCGGCGAACGCGGGAATCCGAGGCTCCTGGAACGGACCGGTCGCGATCACGACGTTCTCGGCCTCGTAGCGGCGGTCGCCTGCGGCCAGCAGGAACCCGCCGTCCGCTGCGCGGCCGAGCGCGTCCACGCGCACGCCGGTGACCACCGGGAGGTCGAACGTCGCCGCGTAGCCCTCCAGGTAGTCGGCCATGTCGTTGGCCGTCGGGAACGAGTGCTTGCGCGCCGGGAAGCGCATCCCCGGCAGGCCGTCGCGCCGCGCCGGCGTGAAGAGGCGCATCGAGTCCCAGCGCCCGCGCCAGGTGTCGCCGACCCGCGCGTGGGCGTCGAGGATCACGAACGAGCGCTCGAGCTTGCGGAGGTGGTGGCCGACGGCGAGGCCCGCCTGTCCGCCGCCGACGATGATGGTTTCGATTCGCTGAATGTTCATGCTGCGATTCAACGCCGCGGAGGCGGTCGCGTCATCGGCGGAAGGACCCATCCGCGCGCGGGGCGCGCATGGGTGATCTCACCCATGCGTCAGAGGAGCTCGTGCTCGTAGGCGAACGCCGTCGCCGCCGCGCGCGAGGACACGCGCAGCTTCGCGAGGATGTTGCTGACGTGGCGGTCGACGGTCCGCTCGCTGAGCACGAGCCGGCTCGCGATCGCCTTGTTCGTGCTGCCCTCAGCCACGAGGCGCAGGACCTCGAGCTCGCGCGCCGTGAGCCCGTGCGCGTCCGGGCGGGCGTTGGCGGCGCCGAGCTTCGCCAGGGCATCCGTCGCGGCCTCGCGGTCGAGCGCCGCCGAGTCCTCGTCGCCCATCGCGCTGCAGGCCTGGGCGATCAGCAGCTGCACGCGCGCCGCTTCGTACGGGGCGTCGACGTCGTGCCACCCGGCGAGCGCGCGCCGCAGGTGCGGCAGCGCCGCCCGTGGCTCTCCGCTCGCGAGCTCGACGGCGCCGCGCATGTGCGCGGCCACCGCAGCGAGCTGATCG
>VAYD01000144.1 GCA_005883905.1 Actinomycetota bacterium | reverse complement strand
CCCGGCGCCGCCAACATCGGCGTCACGGTCGGCGACTTCGCCACGACCAGGGTCGACGCGACGTTCTTGCTCGCCTACCTCGTCTTCAACACGATCGGGAACCTGACGTCGCAGGCCGATCAGGTCGCGTGCTTCGAGAACGTCGCCAGGCACCTCGAGCCCGGCGGCTGCTTCGTCATCGAGGTCGGTGTGCCTGCGCTCCAGCGGCTGCCGTACGGTCAGACGCACGCGCTGTTCGACGCGAGCGAGACCCACGTCGGCATCGACGAGTACGACGTGGTCGAGCAGCGCCTCGTCTCGCATCACTACTCGCGCACCGCCGACGGCACGTTCGCGTTCGGGTCGATCCCGCTGCGGTACGTGTGGCCGTCGGAGCTGGACCTCATGGCACGCATCGCCGGCATGAGCCTGCGCGAGCGGTGGGGCGACTGGACGCGCGAGCCGTTCACGCGGTTCAGCACGAAGCACGNAGCCGGCAACGTAACCCCACGGGGTCGGGTCTTTCTTTGCCACATGCGGCAATGAAAGACCTGACCCCGTTGCCGCAACGTGCGGGAACGAACCTGCATTCCGTCCGCCGCGCGGCGGAGGATCGCTGGCCGATGGAACCGCGCCTCCAGATCCCGCCGTGCCGGCTCGGCGACGCCTGGCGCCTCGAGCGCGAGCTCGGCGTGTCCAGCGCCCTCGCGCAGGTGCTCGTGCGCCGCGGCCTGAACGAGCCGGCAGCGGCGGGCGCGTTCCTGGCCGCCGGGGACGCGCACGACCCGTCGCGGTTCGCGGGGATCGACCAGGCCGTCGAGCTGATCCTGCGCCACGTGCGCGACCGCACGCGGATCACGGTCCACGGCGACTACGACGTCGACGGTGTGTCCTCGACCGCGATCCTGATCCGCGTCCTACGCTCGCTCGGCGCCGAGTGCGACTGGTTCCTGCCGAGCAGGACCGAGGACGGCTACGGCCTGGCCATGAGCACCGTGGAGCGGCTGGCCGAGCGCGGGACGAAGCTGCTCCTGACCGCCGACTGCGCGATCACCGCCGTCGACGAGGTCGCCGCCGCGCGCGCCGCCGGGATGGACGTGGTCGTCACGGATCACCATCATGCGCGCGCCGATGGCGTCCTGCCCGCCGCGCCGATCGTGCACCCGTCGATCTGCGGCTACCCGTGCCGCGACCTGTGCGCCACCGCCGTGGTCTACAAGCTCGCCCGCGCGCTGCTGAGCGCAGCGGGCCGCGATCCGGCCGACGCCGACGCCGACCTCGACCTGGTGGCGCTCGCCACCGTCGCCGACTGCGTTCCGCTGGCCGGTGAGAACCGGCGCCTGGTGCGCGAGGGCCTGGCCGCGCTCGCCGTGACGAGACGGCCGGGCCTGCGCGCGCTGATGCGCGTCGCGGAGTGCGATCCGTCGCGTGTCGACGCGCGCGTGCTCGGCTTCAGGCTCGCGCCGCGGATCAACGCGGCCGGCCGCCTGCACCGGGCCGATGCCGGCGTCGAGCTGATGCTCACCGAGGACGCCGGCCGCGCGGAGGCGATCGCCAAGGAGCTCGACGCCGCCAACGCCGAGCGGCGCTTCACCGAGCAGCGGATCCTGTTCGAGGCCGAGGCGCAGGTCGCGGAGCTCGGCCGGGCACACGCGGCCGCAGGCCGTGGGTCGGTTGTCGCCTACGTGCTCGCCGGGGAGGGCTGGCATCCCGGCGTGATCGGGATCGTCGCCAGCCGGATCGCCGAGCGCCACCACCGCCCGACGGTCGTGATCGCGCTCGACGGCGACACCGGCACGGGCTCGGGGCGCTCGATTCCCGCGTTCGACCTCCTTGGCGGCTTGAACGCCTGCGCGCAGCACCTGCAGCGCCACGGTGGCCACCGCGCCGCAGCGGGCTGCGCGATCGCGGCCTCCGAGGTCGAGGCGTTCCGCGCGGCCTTCGAGGTCCACGCGGCGTCGGTCCTCGCGCCCGAAGATCTCGTCCCGGTCTCGCAGATCGACGCGGTCGTCGCCGGCGGCGAGCTCGGCACCGAGCTGGCCGAGGACCTCGAGCGCCTCGCGCCGTTCGGCCAAGGCAACCCCGAGCCGGTGCTGCTCGTCCCGGCCGCGCGGCTGATCGACCCGCGGCCGATGGGGGAGGGCAAGCACGTGCGCTTCACCGTCGAGTCCGGCGGCGTGCGGGCGCGCGCGGTCGCGTTCGGCATGCCGCGCCTGCCCGAGGGCTGCGAGGACGGCCTCGACGCGACCTTCGGCCTGGAGCTCAACGAGTGGAACGGCGCGGTCGAGCCGCGGCTCGTGCTGCGCGACGCGGTCGCCCCGCGACCAGAGCGCGTCGAGCTGCTGGATGGCGGCCTGTTCCCGCCCGAAGGCCGAGACGCCGACGCGCGCGATATCGACCGCCGCGGCTTGGGCGTCGCCGGCACGCTGGGGATGCTGGCGGCGTCCGGCGAGCGCGTGCTCGCCCTCTGCGCCGATGCACCGCGATGGGCTGCAGCGCTCGCCCCGCGGCTCGGCGGCTTCACCGTCGCAGGGTGGGAGGCCGCCGACGAGGCGGCGCGCTTCGACCACGTCGTCGCGCTCGAGCCGCCGCCATTCGGCCTGCCCGAGGTGCCCGTCGTGCTGGCCTGGGGCGCGCCGGAGGAGGCGCTGGCACTCGCGGCGCACTGCCACCGCTGGTCGCTGCGCCCGCACGTCGCCGCGCTGTACCGCGCGCTGCGCGACAGCGCCGACCTCGCGCTGCCGCGGGCGGAGCTCGCGATCTGCGTGCTCGAGGAGCTTGGGCTGGTCGAGGACGGCGTCCTCGTGGCCGATACGCCGCGCACGCAGCTCGAGCGTTCGGCCTCGTTCAGCGAGGCTGAACGGCTGCTCGCAATGGGCCTCGAAGCGCTCGGCGAGCCGGTGGCTGAGCCGCTGGTCGGGGTCGGCTGACCGTTCGGCGGCCGCAGTACCCTTAACGCGTGGCCACCGAGGAGACCCGCCGCGCGGACGATCCGACGATTGGCGCCCACGCGGGGCGCCGGATCGACCGTGCGCCGGTGGGCGTCGCAGAGCATCCCGACGTCGTCTCGTCCCCGGCGGGGGGCGCGGACCTCACGCCGCTCGAGCGCCGCCTCCTGGGCGACCTGTTCGCGATCGTCGAGGAGCATGCGGCCGACGCCGCGGTGGCGATCGACCGCGTGCGCGTCGAGGAGGCGTTCATCTTCGCCTGCGAGCACCACGCGGACCAGCGCCGCAAGTCGGGTGAGGACTTCATCGTCCACCCGGTCGGCGTGGCGAAGATCTGCGCGGGGATGCGGCTCGACACCGAGACGCTCGTCGCCGCGCTCCTGCACGACACCGTCGAGGACACGTCGGCGTCGCTCGAGGAGGTCGACGAGAAGTTCGGCGCCGAGGTCGCGAGCCTCGTCGACGGCGTCACGAAGCTCACCGGGATCACCTTCCAGTCGCGCGACGAGCAGCAGGCCGAGAACTACCGCAAGATGATGGTCGCGATGGCCACGGACATCCGGGTCATCCTGATCAAGCTCGCCGATCGCCTGCACAACATGCGCACGATCGAGGCGATGCCCAAGCAGAAGCAGATCGACAAGGCCAAGGAGACCCTGGAGATCTACGCGCCGATCGCGCACCGGCTCGGCATCCACGCGATCAAGTGGGAGCTCGAGGACCTGGCGTTCGCCGCGCTGCACCCGCGCAAGTACCAGGAGATCAAGGGCCTGGTCAACCAGCAGCGCGAGGAGCGCGAGGTCTACGTCAACAAGGCCGGCGACTACCTCAAGCGCGAGCTCGAGGCGCTCGGCATCCGCGCGGAGATCTCAGGGCGCGCGAAGCACTTCTACTCGATCTACTCGAAGATGACCAAGAAGGGCCGCGAGTTCAACGAGATCTACGACCTCACCGCCATGCGGGTCATCGTCGACTCGGTGAAGGACTGCTACGGCGCGGTTGGCGTCATCCACTCGCTGTGGAAGCCGCTGCCCGGGCGCTTCAAGGACTTCATCGCGATGCCGAAGTTCAACATGTACCAGTCGCTGCACACGACGGTGATCGGGCCGGAGGGGCTGCCGCTCGAGATCCAGATCCGCACGAATGAGATGCACGACATGGCGGAGTTCGGCGTCGCCGCGCACTGGATCTACAAGGTCGACCCGGCCAAGCAGCGCCAGCCGGCAGCACAGTCCGGCGACGAGAAGATGAAGTGGCTGCGGTCGATGCTCGACTGGCAACAGGACCTCTCCGACCCGCAGGACTTCATGGAGTCCCTCAAGGTCGACCTCTTCGACGAGGAGGTCTTCGTCTTCACGCCGAAGGGCGAGGTCAAATCGCTGGCCGCGGGCGCGACGCCGCTGGACTTCGCCTACGAGGTCCACACGGAGATCGGCCACCGCTGCGTGGGCGCGAAGGTCAACGGCAAGATGGTGCCGCTCAGCTACCAGCTGAAGTCGGGCGACATCGTCGAGGTCCTGACGGCCAAGCGCGAGCGCGGCCCGTCGCGCGACTGGCTCGCCGTGGTGAAGACCACGCGCGCGCGCAACAAGATCAAGCAGTGGTTCAAGCAGGAGTCGCGCGAGGACACCGAGCACTCCGGCCGCAGCCTGCTGCAGGAACACCTGACGAAGGCAGGCCTGCCGGCGCAGAAGATCACCGGCTCTCCGCTGCTGGCGGACGTGATCCGCGAGATGGGGTTCCGCAAGGCCGACGACTTCTACATCGCGCTCGGCGGGGCGAAGATCTCCGCGAAGGTCGTCACCAACAAGGTGCTGCAGCGCCTGAAGGCCGGCGAGGCCGCGGAGGACGACGACAGCGCCGCCGAGACGCTCGTCTCGACGCGGCGCCAGCGCCGCCAGCCGACCGGCTCGTCGTCGAGCTACGGGATCACAGTCGAGGGCGTCGACGACGTGATGCTCCGCATGGCCAAGTGCTGCCGGCCCGTGCCGGGCGACCCGATCGTCGGCTACGTGTCGCTCGGCCGCGGCATCACGATCCACCGCGACGACTGCCCGAACACCGCCGCGCTGCGCAAGGACCCGGAGCGGTTCGTGCGCGTGCACTGGGAGGGCGACCACGCGACGGCGTTCAAGGTCGAGCTGCAGGTCGACGCATGGGATCGCCACCGGCTCCTGGAGGACCTGTCGCGGACGTTCGCCGAGTCGGGGATCAACATCGTCGAGGCGCGCTGCATCGTCTCGCGGCCGATGGTGCAGAATCGCTTCGTGGTCGAGGTCGCCGACACCCACTCGCTGAAGACGACGATCGGCAAGCTGCGCAACATCGACGGCGTCTTCGACGCCTACCGCGTGACCCCGGGCGCCGGCTAGCGCATGGATGCGGTTCTGATCCACGCGGACACGATCCGCTCGGCGACGCTGCGGCACGAGATCCCGCTCGCGATCCTCGATCCGTTCACCTACCTGGAGATGGACGGCCGCCGCGTGGTCGTGGTCTCGGTGCTCGAGGCCGACCGTGTAGCCGAGGTCGCCCCCGACGTCGAGATCATCGATCCCTACGCGCTCGGCATGGACCAGCTCATCGCCCAGGGGATGCGCTGGGACCAGGCCGAGGTCGAGCTGGCGCTGATCGCCTGCCAGAAGTTCGGCATCTCGCGCGTCGTAGTGCCAGGCGAGACCCCGGTGGTGATCGCCGACCGGCTGCGCGTCGAGGGCATCGAGGTCGTGATCGACGAGCCCGAGTTCATCCGCCGGCGGCGCGTCAAGAACGAGCTCGAGATCGACGGCGTGCGTCGCGCGCAGGCCGCGGCCAACGGCGCGATGGGCGTGGCCGCGGAGATGTTGCGCCGCGCGACCGCGGCCGACGGGGTGCTGGCGCTCGACGGCGAGCCGCTCACGTCCGAGCGCCTGCGCGACGCGATGCGCGAGCACGCCGCATCGATGGGCGCGCCGATGCCGGGCGACGTGATCGTCGCCGCCGAGGGCGCTGCCGCCTCGGGCCACGATCCCGGCTCCGGGCCGCTGCCCGCGGGCAAGCCGATCGTGATCGACATCTGGCCCGAGGACGAGGCGTCGGCCTGCTGGGCCGACATGACACGCACGTTCGTCGCGGCGGGCGAGGCGGCCGAGGACGTCGTCGCGATGCACGGCCTGTGCCTCGAAGCGCTCGACGCGGTGAAGGCAACCGCGCGCCCCGGCATCACCGGTCGCGAGCTCTTCGACATCGCGTGCGAGATCTTCGAGGCCGCCGGCCACCCGACGCAGCGCACGAAGGCCGAGGGCGAGACCCTCAACGAGGGCTTCTACCACTCGCTCGGCCACGGCGTGGGCCTCGAGGTCCACGAGTACCCGGCCCTCGGGCGCACCGGCAACGAACCCCTCGTCCCGGGCGACGTCATCGCCGTCGAGCCGGGCACGTACCGCCAGGACTACGGCGGCGTCAGGCTGGAGGACCTCCTGCTGATCACGCAGGACGGCTGCGAGGTGCTGACCTCGTTCCCGTACGACCTGCGGCCCTAGGCGCTAGCTCAGCAGATGAATTGAGACCGTCGGGACGCCGTTGACGACGGCCGCGGACACGCTGCCGCGAGCCCCCTCGTACACACCGGTCCCGCCGACGATGGCAGCCGGCGTGTTGGCGATGCCGCTGTGCCCCCTCGGTGACGATCTGGCCGTCGCGCAACACCAGGACGCCAGAGCCAATGACGACGGCGCTGCTGAGCTTCCCGCCCGCGCTGACCGTCGCGAGACCGTGCGCGGTCCCGATCCGCGTGCCGCCGGGCCGGTCGTAGATCGCCGTGTGACCGATGATCCGATCACCGACCGAGAGGCGCATGCGCCGCGAGCCCAGGTTCTGGGTTGGGGACAGCGGCTTGGTATCGAGGAAGCGGTAGCTGCTCGGTAGGTCCTCGTACAGGGTGAGCGTCCGCCCGGTAGGGCTTTGGGCGTCGCCGGGCAGCGGCGCTGCCGATGAGGAGCACGAGGAGCGCAGGGATGCCGGACACGCGGATCATGGGCGGGCACCGTAGATCGGCGACGACGAAAGAACCAGAGCGGTGCGAATGAGGGGTCTGTCCCTTTTTTCGCATGATGCGACTCAGGGGTCAGGCCCCTCATTCGCACGGGCGGCCGCGCCGCGCCGGTACCCTTCGGGCTTCGCATGGATGTCTCGGGGGCGGTCCAGTGGAAGGATCGGCAGACCTCGGCCGCAGAGGCCGTATCGGTCGTGCGCCCGGGGGACAGGGTCTTCGTCGGCAGCGCCTGCGGTACGCCGCGAACGCTCGTGGACGCGCTGGAACAGGAGCCGCGTCCTGGCGTTGTTCTCGTGCACTTCCTCACCGACCTGGAGGACACCGAGGGGCCCCCGCGCACGCACTACCGCCACCATGTCTTCTATGCGGGACGCGACGTGCGCGCGCTGCACGACGTGCGCCGGATGCGCGACCTGGGCCTCGTGGACTACGCCCCGCTGTCGCTCGCAGACGTCCCAAAGCTGTTCCACAACGGCCAGATCTCGCTTGACGTCGCGATGGTGCAGGTGGCGCCGCCCGATCCCGATGGCACGTGCAGCCTCGGGATCTCGGTGGACGTGACCAAGGCAGCGGCGCTCGCCGCACGGACCGTCATCGCCGAGGTCAATCCGGCGATGCCGCGCACGGCCGGCGACAGTCGCGTCGAGGTGGACCGGATCGCGAAGTTCGTCCCCGTCGACACGCCCGTCATCGAGTACCTGCACGATCCGGTCGGCGACGTGGCCGAGCAGATCGCGCGCTACGTCGCGCGGCTGATCGACGATCGCTCGACGCTCCAGGTGGGCCTCGGCCGCGTACCGAACGCGATGCTGGCCCACCTGGCGAATCGGCGTGGCCTGGCGATCCACTCAGACGTCATCACCGAGCCGATCGTGGACCTCGTGGAGAGCGGCACGATCACCGGCCCCGTCACGGCGAGTTGGGCGATGGGGTCCAGGCGGCTCTACGACCTCGTCGACGACAATCCGCGGTTCGCCTTCCATCCGATCGACCGCGTGTGCGACCCGAGCGTGATCGCGAGTAGAGACCACATGGTGTCGGTGACGCAGGCGTTCACGGTGGACCTCACCGGCCAGGTCTCGACGGAGACGCTCGACGGCGCACTCTACGGCGGCGTGTCGACCGGCCCCGCGTTCCATCGCGGGGCGCTGGGCTCTCAGGGTGGGATGGCGATCATCTGCCTCGCCTCACGCACGCCGGCCGGCCGGTCCGCGATCTCGGTCGAGCTCGGCCCAGGGGAGGCGGTGACGATCCCGCGCGCGGACGTTCACTGGGTGGTCACCGAGTACGGGACCGCGTACCTGTTCGGTCGCTCGCTCGCCGAGCGTGCCGTCGCGCTGATCGACATAGCCCATCCCGAGGTACGCGACGAGCTCCTTGACGGCGCGGTCCAGCGGGGACTCGTCGGCGTCCGACAGGAGCTCCGCAGCCGCACCGCATACCCGGTCGATCAGGTGCGCGACGTGCAGCTGCGCAACGGGCGCGACGTCCGCGTCCGGCCGACGCGTACGACCGATGCCCGCGCGATGCAGGACCTCTTCTACCGGCTGAGCGAGGAGGACCGCGCGAGCCGCTTCCTGCATCGGCTGAGCTCACTGACCGACAAGGCGGCGCAGTACCTGTGCAGCGTCGACTACGTGAACGAGATGGCGTTCGCGGCCGTCCTCGGGCCGGCCACCCATGAGCGCATCGTGGCCGCCAGCTGCTACTACCTCAACCCTGCGACCAGGCTCGCCGACGTCGCGTACATGGTCGATCCCGAATGGCAGGGTGCGGGCCTCGGTGCGCTGCTCCATGCGCAGCTGGTCGACTACGCGCGACGGCACGGGGCGCGCGGGCTGACCGCGGAGGTCCTCCTGAGCAACGCGCGGATGCTGCGCATCTTCGAGCGCGGCGATCACTCGGTCAGTAGGAGGACCGAGGAGGGCGTCCTGGAGCTGACGATGCTCTTCGAGTAGCGCGAAGATGGACGGGTGGTTGGCGATCTGAGCCGAGACGAACTCGTCCGCGGGCTCATCCGAGTCGGCGAGCTGGAGGTGACGGGCGAGAACCAGGCCGAGATCGACGCCTACTTCGCGCCGGACTTCCGCTTCCATGGCCCCGACGGGCGCGAGCTCGATTACGAGGGGCTCCAGAGCTACTTCGCAGCACTGCGCGCCGCGTTCGATGACCGCACGATCAACCGCGGGATCGTCGTCGTGGAAGGTCAGTACGTCGCGTGTCAGACCACGATCGCCGGAACCTTCGTCCGCGAGTTCACGCACTCGCCGGTCGGGCCTCTGCCGCCGAACGGGCAGCGGGTGATCTTCGAGCTGATCAACCTCTTCCGCTACGACGACGAAGGCCGCCTCGCCGAGGAGTGGATCCAGACGGACAGTCGCAGCGTCCTTCGCCAGCTCGGCGCCGAGGGGCGCTGACCGAAGAACAGGCGTCTACTTGGTCAGATCCTTGAGGTGGCCCTTCTTCTTCTTGAGGTCGCCCTTGTCCTGCTTGGCCACGCCCTTGGCGCGGTCGACCGGGTTGCGCGCGACCTTCTCCTTGACCTTCCCGGCAGCCTTCTCTGCGCTACCGCGGACCTTGTCGCTTGTGCGGCTGGTGGGCATCTGCAGCCTCCGTCGTTGGTTTGACTTAGGAGGAGGGTTCCCGATCGGACCGACCCTGAAAGGATCGATCACGGCTCGCGTCAGCACAGGTGAGAACTCCGAAAGGAGGTGTTCGTATGAACAGGCTCACCCAGCATCCAGCCCGACTGCTCGTGATCGCCCTCGCGGTCGCGATCGTGGTGGCTCTTGTCCTCGTCCTCGCTTACTCCGGCGGCGGAGGCGGCGGGGGCGGCGGCGGCTACTAGCCCACGCTCAGAGCCACAACGCGACGGGTCGCGCGCGGACACCGCGCGCGACCCAAGGCTTTCTCCCGCTGCAATCGGGGTACGCGGACGCCGGGCGAGCGCGGGTATCCAGGAGGCCTCATGACGTACCGATGGGTCGCACGACTGTTCGCTCTCGCCTGCGCCTGTGTGCTGGCAGCCGCCTCACAAGCCTCGGCGGCGAGCGGCGTCGCGCCCGGTGCGCCGGGAGCCACCGCGCTCTGGACGCCCGGGAACAAGGACGGCTTCGGCACGTCCACCACGTCCGGGAGCAACGTCTGGCACACCCTGGGCGGCGGCGAGCTGACCGAGGTCTACTACCCGAACCTCGGCACGCCGGCCGTGCGCGACCTGCAGTTCGTCATCACCGACGGGAAGTCGTGGGTCGATCGCGAGCGTGAGGACACCCACCATGCGCTTTCGCTGACCGACGCGCGCAGCCTCTCCTATCGCCAGGTCAACACGGACCCGAACGGTCGCTACCGCATCACCAAGACCTACACCACGGATCCGAGCCGCGACGCGCTGCTCATGCGCGTGCACTTCGAGTCGCTCACCAACGAGCCGTTGCGGCTGTACGCCCTGTACGACCCGAGCCTGTCGGGCAACGGCGACGACGACTCGGGCTCGACCAGCGCAACGGCGCTCGTCACCTCCGATGCCAAGGCGTCGAGCGCGCTGGTCTCCGAGCCGGCGTTCACGAAGACGTCGAACGGCTACCTGGGCACCAGCGACGGTTGGACCGATCTGAAGTCCGATCGCACGATGGACTGGAACTACACGTCGGCGCCGGACGGCAACGTGGTGCAGACCGGCCGGATGGAGCTGACCGGCAAGACGGGCAGCCAGGACGCGACGCTCGCGCTCGGGTTCGGCGGCTCACAGTCCAGCGCGCTCGCCGCCGCCAAGGCCTCGCTTGACCGCGGCTTCTCCGACGCCGCACGCTCGTACCGCGCCGGATGGCACGGCTACCTCTCCACGTTCACGCGGCCGCAGAGCGTGGCCGGCCACGAGGAGCTCTATGACGTCTCGCTCATGGTGCTCGCGGCGTCCGAGGACAAGACGATCCGTGGCGCGGGCATCGCGTCGCCGACGATGGCCTGGGTCTGGGGGCTGATCCCCGGCTACAACGGCCCCTACCACTTGGTGTGGTCGCGCGACCTCTACGAGATGGCAACGGCGCAGATCGCCGCAGGCGATCACGCCGCAGCCGGCCGGGCGCTCGACTACCTGTGGACGCGCCAGCAGCAGTCCGACGGCTGCCTCCCGCAGAACTCGAACCTCGATGGATCGCCGCACTGGGGCGGCCTGCAGCTCGACGAGGTCGCCGACCCGATCCTGCTCTCCTGGCAGCTCGGGCGCACCGACGCCGCCACGTGGAGTCACGTCCACGACGCGGCGCAGTGCATCCTCGACAAGGGGCCCGTCACCCAGGAGCGCTGGGAGAACGCGACCGGCTACTCGCCGGCGAGCATCGGCGCCGAGATCGCCGGGCTCGTCTGCGCCGCGCAGATTGCGCAGGCAAACGGTGCGGACGACGCCGCGGCGCACTACCGCTCGGTCGCGGACGCGTGGCGCTCGCAGCTCGACCACTGGACGGTGACCACGAACGGACCGCTCTCCGACGCGCCGTACTTCCTGCGCCTGAGCGTCGACGGCGACGCCGACGCGGGCACGACGTACACGATCGCCGACGGCGGCCCGACGGTCGACCAGCGAACCGTTGTGGACACGAGCTTCCTCGAGCTCGTGCGGCTCGGCGTGCTGCGCGCCGACGACGCCGACGTGCGCTCGAGCCTCCCGGTCGTCGACCGCGAGCTCGGCGTGCAGACGCCGACGGGGATGTTCTGGCACCGCTTCAATCACGACGGCTACGGCGAGACACCGGACGGCCGCCCGTTCGGGACGAACGACGGGATCGGGCGCCTGTGGCCGATCTTCGCCGGCGAGCGCGGCGAGTACGCGCTCGCAAAGGGTCAGCTCGACGGCGACGTCGCGGCGGGCCGCGCGGCCGCGCGCGAGCGCCTGGACGACATGGCCAACACGGCCAACGACGGGCTCATGCTCCCCGAGCAGGTGTGGGATGACAACCCGCCCGCCGGCAGCAACGGGAACGCGCCCGGGACGGGGACGGGCTCGGCGACGCCGCTCGGATGGACCCACGCCCAGTTCATCCGGCTGGCGTGGTCGATCGACGCCGGGCGCCCGGTGGAGCGACCGAGCCTCGTCAGCTGCCGCTACGGCGGCCCGTGTCCGTGAGTCATGGGCCGGGGTATCGTTGGCCGAAGTTTGAGCTGGCGTGCGTTCTCCGTGTTGGCACGCGTCACCTACGTGGTGGCGTTCGCCATCACTGCCGTGACGACGGGGCTCCCGCTCGGCCACGCGGCGCTCTTCTTCTGGATCGTCCTGGGGATCGCCGCCTTCAGCCTGAGCGCGTGGCGCAGCTGGGGTCGCCTGCTGCTCGAATGGGTCCCGCTGTTCGCGCTGCTGGTCGCCTACGACTGGTTGCGCGGCGCCGCGCGCGTGCCCGAAGCCGAGGCGCACTCGACGCTGCAGATCAAGGTCGATCGCTGGCTCGGCGGCGGGCAGCTGCCGACCGTCTGGTTGCAGCACCACCTCTATCACCCGGGCCACCTGCCCTGGTACGACATCGCGGTGTGGTGCGTCTACCTGACGCACTTCTTCGCCGTCTGGGTGGTCGCGGGCGTGCTGTGGAAGGTCGCTCACGATCGCTTTGCCCGCTACGTCTCGCTGGTCGTGTTCGTGACGCTGATGGCGTTCGCGACCTACTGGCTGTTTCCCGCGCAGCCGCCGTGGCTGAGCGCGCAGCTCGGCCAGATCACGCCGATCGACCGGATCGTCCCGAACGTGTGGGACCACCTCGGCGTGCGCGTGGTCGCGGACCTGTTCGACTCCGGTTCGGGCCTCGTGAACATGGTCGCCGCGATGCCGTCGCTGCACGCGGCCTACCCCGCGACGCTGCTCCTGTTCTTCTGGAACGACGGCAAGTGGTGGCGCATCGTCCTGGGCGCCTACACGCTCGCGATGGGCTTCATCCTCGTCTACGGCGGCGAGCACTATCTCGTCGACATCCTGGTGGGCTGGCTCTACGCGGCGGTCGCCTACGGTGCGGTCTGCGTCGCGTGGCCTGCCTGGCGCACGCGGACGCGGATGCCCGCGCCGGCATTCAGCGACGCGGTTCCGGCAGCCGAGTCTCGTTGACCGCGCGCGTCGTCTCGATCGCCAGGTCGACGGTGCGCATCCATTCGAACGCCACGCCCTTGGCATGGACGATCTCGATGTCGAGCTGGCGCATGCGCTGCAGCCCGGACTCGTGCTGCGCGGCGTCCTGCGTGTAGCTCGCGTCGGCAACGACGGCGACACGGAAGCCCATGTCCTTGAGCCCGATCGCCGACTGCGACACGCAGACGTCGGTCTCGAACCCCATGAGCACCGCGGTGCTGCGCTTCGTCTGCAGGATCGCGTGGACGATGTCCGGGCACTCGGCGAGTCCGAACGACGGCTTGGTCAGCACGGGCGTCCCCGGGTCAAGGCATTCGAGCAGTCCCGGATCGGTTGCGCCCTCGCGCTCCGGCGCCTCCTCCGTCACGACCACGGGGATCTCCAACTGGCGCGCGACGGCGGCGAGCCAGCGCTCACGCTCCACGACGTCGAGCGCGGCGCTGCGCTCGGGATCCGCCTCCGCGAAGAACCCAGGCTGCGTGTCGACCACGACGAGCACGCTCTCGGCACGGTCGATCAGCGGCATGGCGCCATCGTACGTCGCCCCCTCGTCCTGACGACGTGCCGGCGCCTTCCCCCGAGCCACTGCTGCCGGGGGGAGGCGGTCCGGCGTCGTCCGCCGCTGCTCTCAGGAGTCAGCGAACGCGTCCAGCATGCAGCCGTCCTTGCACGATGTCGTCCTTATTACGATCGAAACCTGGTCCTCCCGGCGGATGACTAGCCTGCGCCGATGCACCGTTCCCTGGTCCCGCTCCTGGCGCTGCTTCTGGTCGCGCCCGCCGCAGCCGTCGCGAAGCCCAACAAGCACGTGTGCGGCGACACCGCCGCCGGCTTCGCCCACTGCCACGCCCGCGTCGTCACCGACGCCAAGGGCACTCCGGCCGTCACCCCGGCGCCCAACGGCTACGGCCCCGCCGACCTGCGGGCCGCCTACGGCCTGCCGAGCACGACCGCCGGCGGCGGCAAGACCTTCGCGATCGTCGACGCGTACGACGCGCCGACCGCGGCGCCGGATCTCGCCACATATCGCTCGACGTACGGGCTCCCGCCGTGCGGGACCGGGTGCTTCACCAAGGTCAACCAGGCAGGCAGCGCGTCGCCGGTACCGCGGGCGAACGGCGGATGGGCGCAGGAGATCTCGCTCGACCTCGATATGGCCTCGGCCGTGTGCCCGAACTGCAAGATCCTGCTCGTCGAGGCGAACTCGAACGCGTTCACCGACCTCGCTGCGGCCGAGGACACGGCCGCTCGCCTGGGCGCCTCCGTCATCTCCTCGACCTACAACGGCCACTTCAACCACCCGGGCATCCCGATCACCGTGTCCTCGGGCGACAACGGGTACGGCGTCGAGTTCCCGGCCGCGTCGCAGTACGTGACCGCCGTCGGCGGCACGACGCTGACGAAGGCCGGCTCCGCGTTCAGCGAGCGCGCGTGGTCGGGCGCCGGCAGCGGCTGCTCGACCTACGTCGCCAAGCCCTCATGGCAGAAGGACAGCGGCTGCGCACGACGCACCGTCGCCGACGTGTCCGCCGTCGCCGATCCGAACACCGGGGTCGCGGTCTACGACACCTACCGCTACCGCGGCGCCGCGGGCTGGATGGTCTTCGGCGGCACCAGCGCCTCGGCGCCGATCGTCGCCGGCGCCTTCGCGCTCGGCGGCGGCACGTCTCCCTCGAAGCCGTACGCGAACACCTCTTCGCTGCACGACGTCACGAGCGGCAGCAACGGGAGCTGCAGCGTGGCGTACCTGTGCACCGCCGGCACGGGCTTCGACGGCCCGACCGGCCTCGGGACGCCCAACGGCGTCGCGGCCTTCTAGGCAACGACCGTCAGCGCACCGGCTCGAGGCCGAACACGGCCTCGGGCACGGTGCCGATGAAGTCGCCGTCGACCTCGACGGGCAGCTCGCGCTCGTCGTCGGAGCGCACGACGAGCTCCGTCAGCCCGCTGAACCCGCTGATCGCGCGGTGGCGGACGATGCGCGCGCGGCGCGAGAAGATCCGCCAGATCACCGTCGGCATGACCGTCGGGGTCGACCGGTGGAGCACGACGCCCGCGAGGTCGCGGCTGGTCAGCGTCGCGCCCTCGGCGACCTGCAGCGGCCGGTTCTGGAAGTAGGTGAACGGGTCGCCGTTCTGGACGATCGCGGTGACGCCGCGGAACGTCTCGCCGCCGGGCAGATCGACGACCATGCGCGGCGGGTTGACGACGTAGTGGCGCCAGAACGTCGAGAGCGCCGCCCACGTGTAGTAGTAGGGCCCGAAGCGCGACTTCAGCCGCGGGTGCGCGTC
>VAYD01000173.1 GCA_005883905.1 Actinomycetota bacterium | reverse complement strand
CGAGCGAGATCCCGATGCCCGCGTTGGCGCCGAGCAGGCAGCGCTCGCCGATCGAGATGATCTGCGTCCCACCGCCCGACAGCGTGCCCATGATCGACGCGCCGCCGCCGATGTCGCTGCCGTCCCCCACGATGACGCCGGCGCTGATCCGCCCCTCGACCATCGAGGCGCCGAGCGTCCCGGCGTTGTAGTTGCAGAAGCCCTCGTGCATCACGGTCGTGCCGTCGGCGAGGTGCGCGCCGAGGCGCACGCGGTCGGCGTCGGCGATCCGCACGCCGCTCGGGATCACGTAGTCGACCATCCGCGGGAACTTGTCGACGCCGAGGACCATCAGGTGGCTGCCCTTCGCGCGCGCCCGCTCACGGGTTGCGGCGACCTGGTCGATCTCGACCGGGCCGAGCGACGTCCAGGCGACGTTCGGCAGCACCCCGAAGATCCCGTCGAGGTTCAGGCCGTTCGGGCGCACGAGCCGGTGCGAGAGCAGGTGCAGCCGCAGGTACGCGTCGGCGACGTCGGCGGGCGGGGCGTTGAGGTCCTCGATGACGGTCGTGACCGGTTCGATCCGGACAGCGCGGAGCTCGTCCTCACTCGCCGTGGCCGGCGACCCCACCGGCTCGGACGCGAGCACCGGCGCCGGGTAGGCGGCGTCGAGTACGCGCCCGGAGGCGAGGTCGATCGTGCTGAGTCCATGCGCGGCAGCGGCGCTCATGGCAGAGAAGCTAGCCGGGCCAGCAGCTCCGGGCTCATCTCCCCCGCGTAGACGGGCTCGGCCCATCCGGTCAGGTCGACGTGCAGGTCGTCGCCGACGTCGACCTCGAGCTCGCCGCCGTCGAGGACGACGGTCACCGGCGAGTCGCCGCCGCGCAGCACGTGCGCGATCGCGGCGCCGCACGCGCCTGTCCCCGATGACGCCGTCTCCCCCACCCCGCGCTCCCAGATCCGCGCGCGGATCCGGTTCGGCGCGAGCTCGGCCCAGAACGACACGTTCGTGCGGTTCGGAAAGCGCGCGTCGTGCTCGATCACCGGGCCGATGCCGTCGAGCACGATCGCCGCCAGCTCGGACTCCGACGCCACGCGGATCGAGCACTGGGGGTTGCCGACGTTCAGCTGCTGGTAGCGGAACCCCGCGATCTCACCCGCGCCTTCGTCTCGCGCGCGGCCCATGTCGACGCGGCAGGTGGTGTCGCTCAGGATCGTCGGGCGCAGCTCGCCGGCGACGGTCCGGATCGAGAACTGCCGCTGGTCGGTCCAGCCGGCGCGGCGCAGATAGACGATCGCCTCGCGCGCGCCGTTGCCCGACAGCTCCGCCTCGGACCCGTCGGGGTTGAAGATCCGCAGCGACGCGACGAACCCGGGCTCGTCGGTGCGGCTGAGCTCCAGCACGCCGTCGGCGCCGATCCCGGTGTGCGCCGCGCACAGCGCCTGCACCCGGGCGCCGGTCAGCTCGAACGGCAGCGCTGCGTGCTCGACGATCACGTAGTCGTTGCCCAGAGTCTGCCATTTCTCGAAGCGCACGGGGCGTTATCCCACCAGTTCGCGCGCTACATCGTCCGGCTCGCGCCCGCTCACGTCCACGAGCTCGACCCCAGGCAGCTTGCGCATCCACGTCAGCTGGCGCTTGGCGTAGTTGCGCGTGCGGCGCTTCATCGCATCGACGTCGCCTTGGAGGAGCTCGTCGAATCCGAGCGCCTGACGCGCGCTCGGCGATGCGCCCGCCGCGTGCGCGGCGCGGACCTCGGCGATCGCGTCCGCCGCGACCATCGCGTCCACGCGCGCCTCGATGCGGGCGTACAGGGCCTCGCGTTCCATGACGAGCCCGATCAGCCGCGTCGGGTGTCGCATGTCGGTCGTCCAGAGCTGGTTGGCGGCCGGCGGCGGCTCGAGTGCCCCGATCGCATCGAGCTCGAGCGCCCGCACGATCCGCTGGCGGTCGGTCGGCGCGATCTCGGCGGCCGCCCACGGGGCCCGTCGGGCCAGCTCGGCGTGCAGCGCGGGGCGGCTTGAGGTCCATGTCCGCCAGCGCCGCACGCAGGTACAGCCCCGTCCCGCCGACGACGATCGGCGTCGCGCCCTGCGCGAGCAGCCCGTCGATCTCGGCGTGCGCAAGCTGCGCGAACTCGCCGGCGCTGCAGCGCGCGTCGATCGGCAGGAACCCGAGCAGGCGGTGCTCGAGCCGCGCCTGCTCCTGCACGGTCGCGGCGCCGGTCAGGATCTCGAGCCCGGCGTAGAGCTGCAACGCGTCCGCCGAGACGGCGACGGGATGCTCGCCGCGAGCGCGCAGGCGGTCCGCGATCGCGATGGCGATCGCGGTCTTCCCCACACCGGTGGGCCCGAACAGCGCGAGCACGCGCACATCCTCAAGACCGGGCATCGGCCGGGAGTATCGTCCGGAGCATGGGTGTCCGCATCGGCTGCGGCCTGTCGACCGACCCCGACCCGCGGTCCGGCGCCATCGAGGCATCGCAGCGCGCCCGCGCGACACTCGACGGCCATCGCTGCGACATCGCGCTCGTCTTCGCCTCCGGCCACCACCTGGCGTCGCCCGAGTCGACGCTCGAGGGCGTCGACGAGGCACTCGCGCCGCCGCAGCTCGCGGGCTGCGGCGCCGGGGGCGTCCTCGGCGCGGGCCGCGAGGTCGAGGAGGGCACGGCGGTCGCGGTCTGGGCCGCGGCGCTCGACGGAGGCAGCGCGGAGGTCTTCCACGCCGAGGCGATCGACGGGCCGGACGGGACCGCGGTCGTCGGGCTGCCGTCCGATGAGCCCGAGGCGATGGTACTGCTGCCGGATCCCTACTCGTTCCCGGCCGATGCATTTGTCGCCGAGCTCGGCGAGATCCCGATCCTCGGCGGCATCTCGAGCGCGCGCACCCTCGACGGCAGCGCGGCCCTGTTCTGCGGCGACGAGGTCATGGCAGACGGCGCCGTCGGCGTCGTGTTCGAGGGCGTCGACATCCATCCGGCCGTCTCGCAGGGCGCCGCGCCGATCGGCCCCGAGATGACGATCACCGCCGCCGAGGGCCACATGATCCAGGAGCTCGCCGGGCGCCCGGCGCTGACGGCGCTGCGCGATGCAATCGCGGCGCTGCCGGCGACGGAGCGCGAGAAGGTGGCCGAAGGGCTGCTGCTCGGGTTCGTGGTCGACTCCGGGATGCCCGAGTTCACGCGTGGCAACTTCCTCGTGCGGGCGCTGCTCGGCGCCGACCCCGACACCGGCGCGCTCGCCGTGGGTGCGCAGGTCGATCCCGGGCAGGTCGTGCGCCTGCACGTCCGCGACGCGCAGAGCGCGGACGTCGACCTGCGCGAGGTTCTCGACCGCGAGCGCACGAGCTTCGGCGGGCTCCCGCCGGCGGGCGCGCTGATGTTCACGTGCAACGGCCGCGGGCGCGGCATGTTCGGCGAGGCCGATCACGACGCGCTCACCGCCGACGCGGCGCTTGCCGGCGCGCCGGTTGCCGGTTTCTTCGCCGCCGGCGAGATCGGCCCGGTCGGCGGCCGGGCCCACCTGCATGGCTTCACGGCCACGCTGGCAGTATTCGGCCCGTGACCAAGCATCTGGCCGGACGAACCGCACTGCTGACAGGCGCGACGGGAGGCATCGGGCACGCCATCGCGCGGGCGCTGCACCGCCGCGGCGTGCAGCTGACCCTCACGGGCCGCCGCACCGACGTGCTCGAGCCGCTCGCGCAGGAGCTCGGCGCCCGCGCGCTTGCGGTGGACCTCGAGCAGTCCGCGGAGGTCGACCGCCTGCTCGGCGAGGTCGGCCACATCGACCTCCTGATTGCCAACGCGGCGGTTCCGGCCTCCGGCCCGCTGATGGAGTACGGCGACGAGCAGATCGACCGCGCGATCCAGGTGAACCTGCGCGCACCGATGGTCCTCGCGCGCCACCTCGCCGAGACGATGCTCGCCCAGGAGTGGGGCCACATCGTCCTCATCTCGTCGCTGTCAGGAAAGGCCGGCAGCGCCGGGTCGAGCGTCTACAGCGCGACGAAGTTCGGCCTGCGCGGTTTCGGGCAGGGCCTGCGCGGCGACTTCCACGGCACGGGCGTCGGTGTCAGCGTCGTCTTCCCGGGCTTCATCCGCGACGCCGGCATGTTCGCCGACTCGGGCGTCGATCTTCCCGGCTTCGTCGGCACGAGCACGCCCGAGCAGGTCGCCGACGGCGTCGTCGTCGCTATCGAGCACGACCGCGGCGAGGTCGACGTCGCGCCGCTCGGCATGAAGCTCGGCTCGCGCTTCTCGACGATCGCGCCGTCGGTGTCGGCGCGCCTGCAGCGGCGCCTTGGCGGCGAGAAGATCGCCGCCCAGCTCGGCGCGGGTCAGGCCGACAAGCGCTAGCGCTCGCGCCCGCCGTCGGCGACGAACTGCTCGCCGCGCGCGGTCGGCGCGACGGCGGCCAGCACCTCGGTCGCGAGCTTCGGGCCGTCGGCCGCGCGCTCCGGGGTCGCCTGGATGCGCACGACGACCTCGTCGCCGTCGAGCTCCTCGAGCAGGATGCGCGGGACGTCGCGCATCGGCGTCTGGACGTTCTCCTGCAGCAGCGCCTGGACCTCGCTCGGCGCGACGTCGGCGGGCAGCCGTGCGCGCAGGTCGACGCCCTCGGGCTCGCGCAGCGGGACCACGGCGACGTTCAGCACGACGCTGTTGGGGACCATGATCGAGTCCTCGCCGCTCGCGAAGGTCGTGTAGAGCAGGCCGAGCGAGCTGACGACGCCCTCGATCTGGCCGCCCACCTGACCGCCCTGCAGGCGGACGCGGTCGCCGACCTTGAACGGACGCGCGCTCAGCAGCACGGTGCCCGCGATCAGGTTGCCAAGGGTCTGCTGTGCCGCGAGACCGAAGATCACTGCGGTGAACGCGCCGCCGACGGCGAGCGTGCGCGGATCGAGCCCCACGACGCGCATCGCGATGACGAAGACGAACAGGATCGTCAACAGGCGCATCAGGAAGCCGGCGGTCCCCGCGGTCGCGGGATCCATGCGTCGGAACATGGCCGGGCCGACCGAGCGGCCGACGTCGCGGGCGACCTGCCAGCCGATCGCCAGCAGCAGCGCCGCGGCAACGACGCGCGCCGGTGTGTCCACGCCGAACAACTGCTCGCGGTGGCGGTAGAGGACGTAGGTCGCGATGCCGATCGGGATCAGCACGAACAGCTGGATCCGCGCGCGCTTCACCGCACGGGCGGACAGCTGCCGCGCGAGGCCGGCCTCGCGCCAGGAATGACTACGGGTTTCAAACAGCTTTTGAACCATCTCTCTTTACGAACGCCTCCGGCTGTAGGCGGTTACAGCGGGTGCCTCAGAACAACGACTCCTGCACTACCCGTCGCGCTCCCGATGAACCGGGCTTTTCGGTGGGCTCGCAGACTCCGCGCATCGAGCGGACCCCGAGACGCGTCTCGGGATCGCGCTTCGCGCTCCGCAGCAGACGCTGGATCCGGTCGCTCTCCTCGCGCGAGACATATGCGCCGCGCGCGTAGAGCTCCTCGTAGCGCTCGACGAGGTCCGGCCGGTAGCTGCGCAGCCAGTCCATGAAGACCTGACGCACCTCGCCGCGCAGATGCAGCGCGATGCCGCCGATGCTCGTGGCGCCCGCGTCGGCGCAGGCCTGCAGGATCGCCTCGACCTGCTTCGGGCTGTCGTTGATGCCGGGCATCAGCGGCGCGATCAGGACGCCCGTCGGGATCCCGGCGCGGTTCAGCTCCGCCACCGCCTCGATGCGCTTGCGCGGATGCGGAGTGTGCGGCTCGCTCGCGCGCCACGGCTTCTCGTCGAGCGTCGGGATCGACAGGTTCGCGTGGATGTCCGTCACCGCCGCGATCTCCTTCATCAGCTCCAGGTCGCGCAGCAGCAGCGGCGACTTCGTCAGCACCGAGCAGGGGTTGCGGAAGTCCCGCATCGCCTCCCAGATCCCGGGCATCAGCCGGTACTTGGACTCACACCACTGGTACGGGTCGGTGTTCGTCCCCATCGCAATGTGCTCGCGCTTCCACGACGGTTTGCGCAACTCGGCCCGCAGCACCTCGGGGACATTCACTTTCACGACGATCTCGCGCTCGAAATCTCGGCCGGCGTTCCACCCGAGATACACGTGCGTAGGACGGGCAAAGCAGAACTTGCAGGAATGGGTGCATCCCCGGTACGGATTTATGGTGTATCGGAACGGCATGCGGGATGCCGCGGGCACCTTGTTGATCGCCGACTTCGCGTAGACCTCGTAGAACCGGGTGTCCAGTGCCTCCGGTGCATCGAAGGTGCGGATGACCGCCTCGCGATAGCCCGGAAGGCGGCTCTCGGCCTCGGCTTCGAGCTTGAGGTTGTCCCATCGCACGAACGTATGTTCGCACAGTGGGCGGACGGGCTTTCAGCGCGCTTGAGCGAGCAGCGATGCAGCGCCGGCGAGCGTCTGACTCGTTGCCGACGTGATCTCAACGGGCACGAGGTCGCCGGGCTGCGCGAGCCCCTCGAAGTTGACGACCTTGTTGTGCGTCGTGCGGCCGCGCAGCTTCGCTGGGTCGTTGCGCGACTGACCCTCGACGAGCACGTCGAGCGTTCGGCCGACGAA